>SOKG01000011.1 GCA_004376205.1 Dehalococcoidia bacterium
AGAAGACCATGGTGTCTGCGAAACCGTTTTCCGTCCTTACGATACAGCACTCCATCAGCCCGTCAACCATTTCGAGATCGGCTGCTTGCTCTGGCAGGGAAAACTGCAGACTCTCCTTGGTCCCTGCGCTGACTTCGCCCGATCCTGTGTAAGTCTTGTCGCCGTCGTTGAGAAACAGGTAGTACTCGGTCACCAGCAGGCTCCCCGGCTCAACCTTGATAAACATGTGGGATCGGTTGATCCTGATCGACTGGTCATCGGATGTTGAATCGTAGACCACCAGGTTGGCTATCTTGGTTGTCTCCCCTCCCTCGAAGCTGAACAGCTCAAAGTTGTATTCCGCCTCCTGGTACACGAGAGTCAATTGGTAGGCGTAGTCCGCCTCTGTAGCCAGGCCGGTGAACTCGAATACGCCTTGGTCATCAGTGGTGGCAGTGGTAGTGCCCAAGTCAATGGTCCCCTGGTAGGTATTCAGGGTTACTTCCAGCTGGCTAACGTTGCCCGCACCCTCAGTCCAGTTGGCCACCTGACCATGCACCACGCCCTCACCACTCTGAGCGGTGGCGGGCAGAGATCCCAGCAAGACCAGTGCCAGCAGGGCAATGCTGCCTACTATCAAAGCTTTCTGCCACATTGGGGACAAAACCTCCATTCCTTTGGATATTCCGCTCCACACTCAGGGCATACTCCGGCCGCGGGCTCACCCGCCGCATGGCGCAGCCGCATGACCTCCCTCTCTATCTCATCCTCTACCTTGCCGCCCTTTTCCGAATCAGCGACGTCCTTCTTGGTTTGACGCATCGCCATAACCTGCCTCTCTATCTCGTCCTCTACCGTACTACCCTTTTCCCAATCATCGATGTCCTTGAGGGAGGAGATGGCTTTCCTCTTGTAGCTTGCCTCAAGGTCATGGTAGTCCTTCGCTGACAAGCTGCCTGACTTGAAGTCAAACTCCAGCTCCTTGATCGCGGAATAAACTGCATCCCGCTTGGCGTGAAGTTCCAGCAGTCGCTCATCCTCAACCGAATCCGTTGGGCTGGGTCTCTGCCTGAACAACGGGTAGGCCATGATGACGAAGGCCAACGCTGCCAATATCAAGGCAACTGCAACAGTCATCTGAAACCCTCCTCGGTAAACTGATCCAGCTCCTGTTCAAGTCGCTCCCGATACTCGTCGTCCCCTTCCTCGGCTGGCACCACACGGTGGATTTGGGAAAACCTGCCATGCCTCACCCATGCCCTCAGCACGACATAGATAACTCCTCCCCCGAGCACCAAAGCGCCAGGGGGCAAGACCCAGACCATCAGGTTAAACCCTCGCTTGGGGGGTGCCGACAGCACCTGCTCCCCGTACTGCCGGACAAAAGACTGGATGATCTGCCCCTTCGATTGACCCCGATCGAGCTCTTGCTCTATGAAAGCAGTCATCGCCTCCCGCGATGCGCATGAGGCGTGGCTGCAATTACTCAGAACCATGTTACAACCACACTGGCAGACAAGCTCCTTGGATATGTCGGGCACCGTCGGCGAGTCGGCCCCAACAGGAGAGGCGGAAAGGAAACCAAGAAGCAGAAGGGATAGGAAAAGCTTCGCCTTCAGATTCATCTCCTCTCCCTCCTATCAGGCCAGAAAGCGATTACCCCCCCGAGAAGAAAGAACCCTCCCCCAATCCAGATCCAGCTCACCAGAGGGTTAACCATAACCGTGAAGGAAGCTCGAGCATCCTCGGCCCAGTCACCGCTCCAGTCCGCAAAGATCACATACAGGTCTTCTTTCAGCGTATGGCGGATGTCCACCTCGGTCACGGGTTGTTGGTAGGTTCTATGGAAGTATTTCTCCGGGGTCATAGTGCCGATGAACTTCTCGCCATTATAGACAGAGAGGTTGGCAGTCACTACCTCTTTGCTCTGGGTAGCATAATAGTCCATCCCTTCATAGGTCAGGGTATAGTCGCCAATAGTCACCGACTCACCTGGCACCAGTGCGGCCTCCTTCTCTGTGTGGTAAAAGGAGGAGCCGATGACCCCTACGGCGATGAGAAGGATGGCGATGTGTACGATGTAGCCGCCGTAGCGGGGCTTGTTGCCCCAAACCAGCCCCAAGAACGCCTTCAGGTAGTTCTCTGCTCTCATACGGTGGCGTGCCCTCACTCCTCGAAACCACTCAAACAATATGGTGGACAGGACGAAGCCACACGCGGTGAAGGCGATAAGGGCGTACCAGTCCCTTATGCCCGAAAAGAAAAGGCTAACTCCCACAATCAAGGCTGCAACCAGAGGGTAGAGGAAGTTTCGCATCAAATTGTTTATTGACGCTCGCCTCCAGCCAATGAGGGGACAAATTCCCGTCAGCACGATAACAGCTAGGAAAATGGGCCCTAATACCTGATTGAAAAAGGGCGCGGAGACAGTGAGCTTCTCCCCGCGCACCGCCTCGGATATCACTG
>SOKG01000207.1 GCA_004376205.1 Dehalococcoidia bacterium
CTCGTCTTTCAACTGGTCCAGCCTCTTACTCTCGGTGATATCGCGGGATATCTCTAACTTCAATATGCTGCCGTCGGGGTTCTTCAATGGCGAGTCCATAAGGTCGTATGTCCTCTGGTTCTTGGGGGAATACCATTCCCAACGAACGGTTTTTCCAGCGAAGACCTCCTCATTTCTGCACCATGGACAGGGTTCGTTCTGATCGTGGAAATACTCGTAGCACTTCTTGCCTTCCACCGGACCGAATTCCTTCCTGAGCGCCGGGTTAGTATACTCGATGCCATACTGCCGATTGGCAATGTATATCCCGTCTCCCATCGCCTCCATGATACTGACGAGATTGTCCCTTTGACGGAGTAGCGCCTCCTCTGCCTGCTTGCGCGTCCTCTCATGTCGTTCTTGCTGCAATCTCGCATACAGGACCGGGGCTATGTGGTCAGCAATGGTTTCCAAGAACCTCTGATCCTTCTCGTTATAGTCCGTCGCCTTGTTGGCCACTTCTAGAAGCCCAATGGTGTTGCCATGATACATAATGGGCACAACCAAAACCCTTTGTATAGAGATATGTCCCTCGGGCACACGCAGGCCTTCATTAGCATAGAGGCTCTTCTTCTCTATGAGGGCCCGCCCCCAGATTCCACCCCAGGTTTCTCGGGGGAAGACTACTGTCTTCTCCGGAACCTGGCACTGCTCCCAGATGTCTCTGGTCATGGAGGGACAAACGAAAGCCCTATTCTCATCAATGTAGCCAAACACCCCATACCTGCTTTCCGTGGCCTCGAGAAGCACCTGCAACACCTCTCCGTACATTTCGTCGTCGGTAACGGTAAGGAAGATATTGGAAATTCTGTTCCTAATTGCCAACTCTCGCTCCGACTTCTGCAATGCCTCCTCAGCTAGCTTGCGCTCAACGATTCGTCCCGACCGCTCAGCAATAGCGTTGATCAGATTCCTCTCTTCCTTCAAGAAGGGCCCTTCGTCCATTTCCGGTTTCTCTTCCAGGTAACAAACCTCCAAAGTCCCGATTCGATCGCCCTGCAGATTGATGTCGCTTGCCTGCTTCCATGCGGTTTCTCTGAAGTTCTCCGTTCTGAATTCCTGACCCTCCAAGACGATTCGTGCGCAAGTGATATCCGGATACTGCCAGGCAGGGGGGATGAGGTCAACTATTCCCTTGATTATTTCCTCCAACGAGATTCCCTGCCTTTCAGCAAGATTGGAAATGCCGTAGAGGCAATTCAGTTCCTTGACCCGCTCGCCAAGATCATGCGTCAGCTTCTGCAAGAGCTCCTGCGCGGCATTGTCCACAGCATTGGCACTGGCCCTATTTGAGCGCTCCCGTATTACCCTCTGCCCTTTTTTGAGTTTGGTCACCGCGAGCCTCCTCCCAGCCTCTTTGTGGAAAGACGAATTGGCCTCTAGCGTAAGTAGGCCATATTTTAGTCTGGACTGGTGGTTGAGTCAAGATTACAATCATATGCTAATGAATTTTGACATCTGTACAATATGAAGCTATTATTTAGCTTGCAGTCCGCTCGGAGAGAGTTTCGTGAAGCAATTTCGTATACTGATAGTCGACGATGAGGAAAGGATTCTCAATTTCCTTAGGGCCAAGCTTAGGGCCTTGGGATATGAGGTGTTGACTGCAGGTAACGGCCTTGAGGCAGTGGAGCAAGCTCAGGCTCAAGAGCCTGACTTGATAGTGCTCGATCTGATCATGCCGAAGATGGATGGCTTTGAGACTCTCAAGGAGGTGCGCAGCTTTTCCTCGGTGCCGGTTATCATTCTCAGCGCCAAGGGGGCCGACGTTGACAAGATTAAAGGTCTTGGCCTTGGTGCCGACGACTATCTGCAGAAGCCCTTCAACCCCGATGAACTGGTAGCCAGGATTGAGGCGGTGAGGCGCAGGCTTCAGCCTGCGGAGAGACGCAGAACCCCCGAGCCGTTATCTGTAGGCGATTTGACCGTTGACTTCGAGGGACAGTGTGTTGTTCTCAGGGGTAAACAGGAGCACTTGACCCGAATCGAGTGGCTTTTGCTCAGCGAACTTGCCCGCAATGCTGGTCGCCTCATGCTTTATGAAGATCTCCTGACACGCATATGGGGGCCCGAGTATCGCGACGATGTTCAGATTCTCAGAACATGGATTAGTCGTTTGAGATATAAGCTCGAAAATGATCTCAACAACCCCAAGCTGATTCGCACCATACCCAAGACTGGCTACATCATGGACCTGCCATCAGTTTGAGTCGCTTCAAGTAAGTCCTCCCAAAAAGCTATAGTTAGGTTTCGAGCATTGCTTGGAAACAGCGTCCCAGAAAATGTCACAAATTCTTAAGCTTTTTTGTCCTCATTTTATGACTTCTTCATCCCTAACTGCATATCATTATCTTAGCGTATGCCTTTTTAGCTAAGCTGTCCTGCCAATAAACCTGCAAAGTACTTTCGCCTGTACTGTACTGGAAACGGAGACTAAGAGCATGCTCAATGGAAAGCGGATTGCTATTCTGGCCGAGGATGGTTTTGAGGATTCTGAAATCATTCAACCACTGAGGGCAATGAAGGATGCTGGTGCCAAGGTGGTGATCGTTGGCAGTGGCTCCAAGGAGAACTACCAGGGCAAGAGAGGCAGCGCAACAATTAAAGTTGACGTTACTGCCGATAGGGTTAGTGCTAAGGATTTCGATGCAATTATCGTACCGGGTGGCTACGCCCCGGACAAGATGCGCTTGCATCAACCTATGGTGGATTTGGTAAGGGAGGCATTCGATTCCGGCAAGGTGATAGGGGCTATTTGCCACGGGCCGCAACTCCTTATATCAGCCGACATTCTGAGAGGATGCCGTGTTACCTCCTGGCCCTCTGTAGCTGTAGACCTGAGGAATGCTGGGGCGGAATGGGTTGACGAGCCTGTTGTTCAGGATGGGAATCTGATCACTGCGCGTAAGCCCGCTGACCTGCCTAGGTTCAATAAAGCGATAATCGAGTCTCTGACATCCTAAAAAGAGTCACCTTGTGAGGAAAGACGTGTGGCCTAGCGGCTCACACAACTCGGCGTCTTCTCTATTCTCAAATTGGCACTTTGGGCATTTCATTGTTGTGTGCTCGAGACAACCTGAAGCTTGTATCAGGCAGGCACATGGTGCACAGGGGATGCAAGTGGTAGTTGTCAACTGCGTCGTGCGTGCAGAAGGTGGGAAGCCACCTGGGCAAAACCATCCCCAAAGGGGAGTTCGCTGGCGTACCTGGCAACATTTTGCAGCACCTCTCTCCACTCGACTCCAACAGTGGGGTTAACGACTAGCACGCTGTGCGGGAACATCTGAAATAAGGAGATATCAGTAGGTGAGTCGCCAAAGACCATGACATCTGTTGGGGAAAGCCTTCCATCTTCAATCATGCTAAGCAGTCTCATAAGCGTCCTTCCCTTACTGACCCCCTTTTGTATTAGATGAAGTATGTAGCCAGAATCGAGAAGTTCGACATCTTCCAGATGTTTTCTCAATTCCTCTACGTCTACCCCGCGGGACCTAACGACCACATCAACTAGGCGGTATCTATTATCTTCCCTTTCCTCGATAGCGTCGGGGAACAGTGTTTTCAACTTTCCTAAGGCTTCGAGGGCAGGCTTGCGTGAATGGCCCAAATCTAACAGCTCATCACCCACCTTCAGCTTGGCAACACCACCGTTCTCAGCAATGATAGGTCCGCTAATCCCCAAATCCGAAGCCAGAGATTCCAACCCTGGAAGCGTTCGCCCTGAGACTAGGCCCACCATAACACCACCTTCTTCCAAACGGCGAACGGCCTCTACAACTAACGAGCTTGGCGAATCACCGCCATTGGTTAGAGTGCCATCGACATCAGTCATCACCAGCCTTATGCGACGCGCTAACTTGGGGTCAATCTCTCGGTACGATTCGGCCATCGGCAACCCATCTTATCTGAGCTAACCCTATTCTGTCAAACGGGCTTAGGATTCTCACACCCCTGGTTCACACTCTCCGCCTTGCTGGGACAAAGGTCGCATACAAATGATGCCGGTCGGCTTACAATTACTCTTGGGTGAGTAGGGAGTGGATTTGGCTGTGGAGGAGTCATCTGAGGCGGAGGAACTGAAAGAGGCAAGGAGATACATGAAGATAAGAGACATTATCGAGCAGCGAGGGAATAGCCTCTCCTTTGAGTTCTTCCCGCCGAAGACTCAGGAGGCTGAAACCCAACTATTCGATGCAATAAAGAGGCTGGAAATCTTCAGACCCAGCTTCGTCTCGGTTACCTATGGGGCTGGTGGCGGCACCCGGAAAACCACTAGACGCGTCGTTGAGCATATCATGCTGGAAACGTCCCTCACCCCAATGCCGCACCTTACCTGCATTGGTCAGAGCGAAGATGAACTCAAGGCTATTCTGCGCGACTATCAGCAGCTGGGCATCGAAAACATTCTCGCCCTCAGGGGTGACCCCCCAAGAGAGACAGCATGGTCCCCTGCCGATGATGGGCATTGCCACGCTACCGACCTGGTACGACTAGCTAGATCATTCGATGGCCTTTCAATAGGGGTGGCGGTCTATCCAGAGGGTCACGTCGAGGCGCCCAGCCTGGAGACCGACATGTTCTACACCAAGCAGAAGATCGAAGCGGGAGCCGACTTTGCCATCACTCAGATGTTCTTTGACAATCGATTCTTTTACGATTTCATGGAAAGGGCAGAGAAGGCGGGAATCCGCATCCCAGTCATCGCCGGCATCATGCCGATCACCGATATCGGGAAGATGAAGCAGTTCTGCCAGACGTGCGGGAGCACCTTGCCGTCGTCACTGGTCCGTCGGATGGAGACTGCAGGCTCGCCTGGAGAGGTCGCGAGAATCGGCATAGACTTTGCCACAAGGCAATGCGAAGACCTCTGGCAGCATGGTGTCCGCTTCTTCCACTTCTATACACTGAACCGCGCCGAGGCGGTGACCGAGGTATTGCACAACTCGTCCCTGGAAGGATTACTCGGCGAAACGTCAGAGGAGGACTTGACGAGCTCTATTTTGGTGACATAATTCTCGGTAGTCTCACGGGTGCGTTACAGACCACGTGGTCCGTGGAAGAAAAGAGGGCGAGTTATGAAGGTAAGGGTAGACCGAGAATTGTGTATTGGTGTAGGGAATTGCGTGGCATTCGCGCCGACAGTATTCGAATTCGATGAGGAAAACAAGGCCACGGTTCTCGATCCTTCCTCCGTAGACGATGACATTCTGCTGGAGGCTGCAGAAAGCTGTCCTGAGAACGCCATCATCGTCGAAGATGACGAAGGGCGTCTATTGTATCCCTGAGCCGGGGCAACTTGGCGCCACCCAAATGATGAAACAATTGCTCGGCCAATGAAGCCGACGGGAGCGGGGCGCTGCGTCCATCGGGCTGTGAGTTTTTTATTCGTGGATGAAGACAAACCGCGCTTCCTATGGCTCTTTCTCGGCTCTGTGTCTCTCTTTGTCGAGCTGACGCAAAACGCCTAGCAGATCACTCACCGATGGGCGGTCTGCGGCGTCTCGGCTGGGGTAAGTCAGACGCACAATGCCCTTTGCATCCACGATAAAGTCACCGCCCAGTTGATTTGGGTCTTCCTGGATGTCACCCAATTTGCGGCCTCGCAGCAACAGCCAACCATAGGCCCACGCTGTCTTCACGTTCCACGAGCGTCTTAATCCGTAGGCGCGATACACCGCCCGCTCCTGGTCAAGCAACATGGTGAATGGTGCGCAAGCTTCCTCCAGCCAGGTGCGGGCCAACGTCGGCGTCCCAAACGAGATGACCACTACTTCCGTGTTCAGCCGCTTGAACTCATCCTCATGCTGACACAACTGTGCCACGTGCTCTCGGCAGCCCAGTCAGCCCAGGTGGCGCAGGAACACCAGAAGGACATTGCGCCCTCCCGAGACCATGCTGCTTAGCGAGACAGACTGACCATCCACTGAAGGCAGCATGAAGTCCGGAGTAGCGTCACCCGCCTTCAACCTTCCGTTCCGCAACTACCTCTCCTCTAAGCAAGACTCCAACGACCTATGACCGAGCCAGCTTGGCAGCGATAGCGGCCACGTGCCGACCCTGGAAACGGGCCATCGCCAGCTCGTTCTCGCTGGGCATGCGGCTGCCATCTGGACCAGCAATTGTAGACGCGCCATAGGGACTCCCGCCAGTGATTTCATCGAGGGTAGTCTGCCTGACCTCGGAGTAGGGGAGCCCTACGACGACCATCCCAAGGTGCAGCAGGGTACTGTGAGAACTGGTAATGGTAGTTTCCTGTCCACCGTGTTGCGTGTTGCTCGATGTGAAAACGCTTCCCACTTTGCCCACGAGGGCATTCCTGGCCCATAGCGGGCCTGTCTGGTCCAAAAAGTTACGCATCTGGGCACACATATTGCCAAAGCGAGTTGGCGTTCCAAGAATCACAGCATCGGCGTCAGCGAGATCATCCGGTTTGGCTACAGGAATGTGGGCAAAGGCAGCCTGTGCTTGCTTCGCGCCAGATCGCTCCAGAACCTCCTCGGGCGCAAGTTCGGGGACTTGCAATAGCTCTACTTCGGTACCTGCCACCTCGCGGGCACCCTCCGCCACTGCCTCAGCCATGCGGTAGATGTGGCCGTACATGCTGTAGAATACCACCTTCACTTTCATCGCTATCGGCCCCCTTTCCTCTGGATTTCTTGCGGTCTGTATACTTCAACAAATGAAATGGATTTCGCACAATTAACATTAGACGTTTAGGCATAAAGAAGTCATAGGACAGAGGCCAATAAGGTGAAGAAGCTATGACATTTTGGGAAATAGTGCCCTTGAATCCACACTGTCTGTAGCCGAACGAGGAGGCGCATGATCTCGCCTCTCAGAGCAACTAATGCAGACTTCACTCCTCACGCAGCATCTCTTTCATGTGAGCGCGGAGCTCTGGAGTATCTTCCTCCCCGTGATCATCCACCGCATGCCGAATGGCAACTGGCAGAACTTCGTTCTCTGTCCCCGCAATAACTAGTGTGCATCCCTTTTCACTTGGAAGAAGCCGGCAATCGGAAACCACTCGCTTAGATGCCATGATGTTCCTCCTGTATTGATTTATGGTTTGATCGGCTTTGCCCCTGTACCCCGACGATTATAGCCAGGCAGAATGAAGAAGTTATAAAATCGATGGCGGAAAAGTTAAAAAGTTATAACGTTTGGGGTACGATCTCTAACTGTCGCAACAAACCGCTGGCGCAAGGGACAGAGCTGGGATGCAGGGCTGGCTACTGTTGAGACGGCGGGCGCGGCTATTTCTGAGAGTCGCTTTTCTGCTTTGAAATCGCACATCGAGGACGCCAAGTCCAAAGGTCCAGTCCAGGCAGGGGACAGACATCTCCGCCCAGAATGTTATAACTTCTCAACTTTTTTGCTCTCCATTTTATGACTTCTTGATTTCGGTGCCGTTATCATATGATCTGACAGAAAGAGGAAAGGAGGTGATGAAAATGCTGTTCCATGTTACGCATATCCACAGCCCAGAGACGTGCCCGGCTCATGATCCTGAACAGGCCCGTGCTACCTTCGGCAAGATACTCGGTAGCGCTGAAGAGATTGGCGTCAAGTTGGTTGGCGCGTGGGTTGATGGGCCAGCTCACACCGCTTATTTCGTAGTTGAGACAGACTCTGCCGAGAAACTTTTCGATCTCTTCTACCCAGCTCTCGATATCGCAAGCGCCGAGATAAGTCCCGTCGAAGATACCCTTGCTCTCTTTAAGAGAAGGTTTGCAGAACAGAAGGGATAGGCACCGTCATTTGGTCAGGTCTATCCACTCTGTGCAGGCGGGTGGTGAGATCGTCGGGTGCTGGCCTGATGGAAGACGAAGAATTAATCAAGAGTCCTGACACCGAAAGGGAAAATAGAGTTCCCCCTGGTCAGGGAATCACCGAGCAATGGCTGGTTCTCCACTACGGGGCAGTACCGGACATTGGTGTTGACAAGTGTCTCCCCTGTGCATTCGAGCGGTGAGCTGGAACCGACAAATGAGAAAAGGAGGAAACAACAATGCCTGAGATGAAAGAGGGAGGCGAAGCCGGAGACATGATGGCTATGATGTCCCAGATGATGGAGGGAATGAAGGCTGAGGACATGATGGCTATGATGTCCCAAATGATGCCCGCCATGATGGAGCAGTGCCATGCCAAGATGAATCCAGAGGAGATGGGTGCGATGATGCACGAGATGATGCCGAAGATGATGGATAGCTGCTTTTCCATGATGAACACCGAGCAGCGACAGGGGATGCTCAGTATGTGCCGCGAGATGCTGGACCAGATGGAGGCCAAGTACCTGTAGGGAAGCGCCCGGGCGAGCGCGGAAGGAGGTTCGATGGCATCTATCAAGCCGGTTCCCGAAGAGGAAGCCACCGGCAAGGTTAAAGATATCTCCGAGGAGATCAAGTCGCAGTTGGGGATCGACTTCGTCCCCAACCTGTACAAGGCGATGGCCCCCAAGCCCGACTACCTGGAGGCGAACTGGAGCAAAGTCAAGACGGTGATGGTGACCCCTGGAAAGAAGAGAGATATAGCTACTGATTGGATACAGTCCCACATCTTTTTATGCTATCATACCATCAGTCTCCACGGAATTTTGCTATTAGCTTCAACAGATAGGTCGACATGGGCGAAACAAGTGCCAATACCGGACCCCAGAAGAGAGTGGTAATCTTGGGGGCGGGCTCGGCTGGA
>SOKG01000008.1 GCA_004376205.1 Dehalococcoidia bacterium
CTGCGCAGGGTTCAGGCTTAGTAAGGAGTTGGGGGAAGGTCGAATCCTGCTCGGGTGCACACCCTAACCAATCTAAATTTGGAGGTGGTACAATAATCCGGGGCAGGTCAGGCACGTGCTGCTGTTTCATATTCCACCAATAGAGTCTTCACGAGTTCTTTGACGGAAACGATTCTATCTACCCGATAGGCGTTGGCCCCCGCAAAAGCGAATCCATTCCTGAGATTTCCCCTCTTCGCATTTGTCAAAGCGAGACCAATGCAGTACGGAGATTCTTCCAGTTTACAGGTTTTCAGACATTTCCATGGGCACTTGAATGGTTTTTTTGTTCCTGCTGATACTTCTTCAAGAAACCTGCTTTTTATAGCTCTTCCCGGCAAGCCGACTGGGCTGTCAATTATGATGAGATCCTCTTGCTTGCATTTCAGATAAGCTTCTTTGAACTGTATGGCGGCATCGCACTCGTAGGTTGCGACAAACCTGGTTGCCATCTGCACACCTTGCGCCCCCAGCTGAGTGAACTCGTATATGTCCGCACCGGTATATATACCGCCTGCAGCGATCACCGGAATGCTCTTAGCAAAACGTTGCTCATAGGGCTCTACAGCAGAAATAACCTCTGGTAATATCTTTTCCAGCGAATAGTCAGGATCATCTATCTGCTCTCTCTTAAATCCAAGGTGCCCTCCTGCCAATGGGCCCTCAACGACGATGGCATCCGGCACATGGTTGTAGTTCTTCCCCCAATATTGAAAAATGACGTTGACAGCCCTTGCCGAAGATACTATGGGAGCAACCTTGGTTGTGCCGCTTGTTAGACGATCTATAGATAATGTCTTGGGTTTTCTGGCGATTCCTGCTCCAAGAAAGACTATCTCTGCGCGTTCATCGAATGCGACCTCAACAAGACCGTCATAGTCTGTAAGTGCCACCATTATGTTCACACCGATGATTCCTGTCGTAAGCTCCTTTGCCTTGCGCATTTCCTTGCGCAAAGCTCTCTTGTTTGCTTCGGCAAGATTTGTCATGAAGTCAGGCTCAAGCATGCCGATCCCGGCGGTAGCGATGACCCCGATCCCGCCCTCATTGGCGACAGCCGATGCCAGACTCGATAGAGAAACGCCTACACCCATTCCTCCTTGGACTATCGGAACACTTGCTACCAAGTCAGCCATTCGAAGTGCCGGTAGCTTGTTGAAGCTCATTTAGTGCAGTCCTTCATCCGGGAAGACCCAACCCTGTGCACAGTATAGCACATGTAGTGCCAAGTTCACTTGACCTGCCCGCCAGAAATCGGTGCAAGTCAAGTGTCAGACTCTTGATTTTGAATGAGAGGAGATCTGATATGGGCAGGCGTGTCGCTCTATGTGGATACCCAGTCCTCTGACAATCGGCGGAGCTCTCAGTACTTTGACGATTCTAGCTCTAACCGCGTTCTATACTTGATTCTAGATTCTAAGCGTTTTGGTTTCGCTACCTCGGCAAACGCTTCACTATGAGCTCCCTCTGTATCTCAGACGTCCCTTCAAGCAACTCATACATCTTGGCGTCTCTATACAGCCGCTCAATCTTGTACTCCTTGCTGATGCCATAAGCACCATGTACCTGCATGCCCCACCTGCAGACATCCACAGCGGTCTGAGTTACAAAAAGCTTTGTAATAGCCATGTCTTTAATCGTATCCATGCCTTGGTCTTTGAGGAAAGCGGCCCGATAGGTCAACCAACGAGCTGCCTCGAGCCTGGATGCCATCTCAGCCAGCAGCCAGTGAATAGCCTGCAAATTGAAGATCGGCTCATCGAAATGCATTCGGTGCATGGAATATCTGATGGCCTCATCCAGAGATGCCTGCATAAGCCCCACACACTGTGCGCTGAGACACATCTTGCCTATGGTCATCGCGTCCTTCAACGCGTCAAACTTTCCGCCTTTGCCGCCCAGCAGGTTCTCCTTGGGTATGCGGACATCATCCAGGATCACGTCGGAGAGCTCGGTACCCCTCAACCCCAGCTTATCCATCTTCTTATCGGTAGAGAAGCCCTTCCTATCTGCTTCCACAAGGAACAGGCTGATGTCCCCCTCGTCGTCTTTGGCAAAAATCAAGGCTGCATTGGCAAAAGGAGCATTGGTAATGAATCTTTTGGTTCCGTTCAGAACATAACCATCGCCGTCCAGCCTTGCTGTGGTCTTAATCATCTTTGGGTTTGAGCCTGTATCCGGCTCGGTAAAGCAGAAACAGACAACCTTTTTACCTTCACAGATTGGAATCATGTATTCCTTCTTCTGTTCTTCAGTACCCAGTTTGTTGAATCTGTCGCAGGTAACGTTTCCCAACTGCATGTGTATCGCCAGAGGAGCCAACACCTTTGCCACTTCCTCCATGGCTAGAACCAGGCTCACATAATCTGAACCCGCCCCACCGTATTCCGGATCGAAGGGAATTCCATAGAGATTCATCGTAGCCAGTTTCGGCCGGATCTCGTGGGGGAAGTCGTTCTGCTTGTCCATTATATCTACCAGAGGGGTGAGCTCCGCCTCAGCGAACTTCCTGACTTCCTTCTGGAACATCTCCTGCTGTTCGGTCAAGCTGAAATTCACCGTTACTTGCCTCCTTTTCTCTTTAGCACAGCCTTATTCTGGATATATTCGAAGTTCCTAAATGTCAGAAGCCACTATTGTTTGCTGAGCCCCAGTTCCTCTATGGCTGCATCCTTGAGGACGAACTTCTGTATCTTGCCCGTGGCCGTCATCGGGAAATCATCCACGAACTTCACGTACTTTGGAGCTTTGTAATTGGCCATCTTCCCCCTGGCGAAACTTATTATTTCCTCCTCAGTAGCGGTCTGGCCTTCCTTCAACTTAATGAAGGCCATGGCCACCTCGCCCATTCTCCTGTCTGGCACTCCAGCTACTGCAACCATGGCCACCTTGGGATGCGTCATAAGGAAGCTTTCTATCTCTGCGGGATAAGCGTTCACTCCTCCGGTAATGAACATATCCTTGAGCCTGCCGGTTATCTTGAGGTATCCGTTCTCATCCATCGTGGCCAGGTCCTCGGTGTGGAACCATCCATCCTTATCAAAAGCCTTCGCCGTTTCCTCCGGCTGCTTGTAATACTCCTTCATAGCGAACCAGCCACGAGTGCGAATCTCCCCCTGAGTGCCTGGCGGAAGCTCCTCTCCGGTCTCTGGATCCAGTATCTTGAGCTCACAATCATCAAACATGAGCTTTCCACAGGTGTTGGCAACCAGCTCCGGTGGGTCACCGCGCCGGGTGCAAGTGCTGATGCCAGTGTTCTCCGTCATTCCATAGCCCGATATCATATCTTTGATCGCCATTTTTTCGATGATGGTTCTTACCAGGTCTGGAGAGACATCAGCCCCACCGATAATCGCGCTCTTTATGCCACTAGTATCACGCTTTGGGAAATCGGGATGGTCCAGCATCATGATGTACATGGTGGGCGAGCCGGTGAAATTGGTGACCTTCTCTTCGTCGATCAACCTCAAGGCCTCGCCAGGGTCAAATGACTCCATGGGCAGAATGCAGGCCCCGTGGCACGCACCGAGCGTCATTCCTGTCATATTCCCCATGTTGTGGTAGAAGGGGGATACAACCAGAATACGGTCCTTCTCTGTCATCTGAAATCTGTCGCTGAAAGCAGAGACAACCCTGGTGTACTGGTCATGGGTGGTTACCACGCCCTTGGGAAAGCCGGTTGTACCGGAGGTAAAGGGAATGATGTAGACATCCTCAGGCCCTACCGCCTCCTGAGCCTTCTTCAACTCATCAGTGCTGGCATAGTCCTTGCCAGATTTGAGCACTTCATTGTAATCGAGCATTCCTGGATAGCTTTGTTCGCCAACTATGATGACTCTTTTGAGTAGCGGTAGCTTTTCGCACTGCAGCTCACCGGGCTTGCACTCTTTCAACTCTGGACAGACCTCATAGATCATGGGGATGAAATCTATCTTAAGGAAATGGTCCATCATAAAAAGGGTGGTTGAATCGGACTGCCTGAGGATGTATTCCAGCTCGTGAACTTTGTACCGCGTGTTAAGAGGGATGATGGCAGCCCCTATCTTGACGCAGGCAAAATGGATGTAAACCCACTCGGGTATATTGCTCATCCAAATTGCTACCTTATCCCCCCTCTTGACGCCCATTTTCAGCAGAGCGCTGGCTATGGAGTTCGCTCTCTCCAGCAGTGCGTCGTACGTTATCCGCTCTTTCCCGCAGACCATAGCCTCCTGCTTGGGGTATCTGGCTACCACCCTGTCCAGTATACTTCCTAAGGTGTCGCCGGGTTTGGTCTCCATCATTCTTACTACCCCCTTGACAGATTTCCTCCGGGCAGCTTCCTCGTTTGAACAAGGGCTCGGCCAATAGTATAAGTTCGGGCTGCGGCACGTGTCAATGTCTCAGGTCGTTGGTCCCACGCTGCTTCACTTGAAGTAGGAGGGCGTTGGCTCGTGAATTCAAGCCAAGTCATTGACAGTTGGTAGGGAGTATCTTAAAATACCTGCGCTTCCTGGTGTTCTTCCCCAAGATTCCAAAAGGACAGGGCTAGAGGGCCGCCACTAAATCTCAAGTAAAGAGGCAACATATGACCAGTCACAACAAGGTTGGGAGACTAAGCGATATTGGGGAGTTCATTAAGGATGGAAGCTTTGTCGGTATCGGGGGTGGCTGGAGCTGCAATAAGCCCATGGCCATCATCAGGGAAATCATCCGGCAGAAGATCACCGGCTTGAAAGTGATGTCCATCGTCGGAGGCTGGGAAATGGAGTGGCTCTTGGCCGCGGGCGCGGTGGACCATCTGGTCTTCAGCTTTTTGAGCCTGGAGGCCTTCGGCTTGCCACCCAACTTCCGCAGAGTCGCGCAGAGAAACCTGATAGAGCTAACCGAAATCGAGGGCTGCAGCATGGTCAAGGGGCTGCAGGCCGCGGGAAGGGGCGTTCCCTTCGCCGCGTTCGACGGCCCCAAAGGATCGGACATCGTCAAGGAGAACCCGGGGCTATATAAGACCGTGACCTGCCCCTTTACCGGCAAAGAACTCACGGCCGTCCAGGCTATCGCGCCGGACGCGGCAATCATACACGCCCAAAGGGCTGATGAGCAGGGGAACGTGCAGATTTTCGGCACCTCCGCATCGGACCTGGATATGGCCATGGCCGCCAAGTCCGTAGTCGTAACCGTGGAAGAGATCGTCTCCCCGGAGCAGATTCGCGCGGATAAGACGGCAACCGTGCTCTTCCGCCCCGAAGTGGACCTGGTGGTCCACTCTCCCTTGGGAGCCTCCCCTTGCAGTTGCGTCCCTTACTACTCTGCCCATCTTATGCAGATGATGAAGGATCTCCAGGGTATCGGCAATCCCGAGACCGCGCGCGAATACATCCAAGAACTCATCGGCCAAAATGAAGAGGAGTACATGAGGAATGTCGGTGGGGATACGGCTAAGAGGAAACTCACAACGTTGGCCAAGAATACCAGGCGCATCGAGTTTCCTGATGCGTTGAGCGACGAAGCCGCATCAGAGTTCGATGCCTCGTCCCAGATGGTGGTTAGCCTGGCCCGCGCCATTGATGACGGGGATTCCATTATACTGGGCTCATTCACCCCACTGGCGTACACCGCGTACATGCTGGCCAAGCTCACCCACGCGCCCAACGCCTTCATCGTGGGCTATAGCGGCGTAGACCCCCTTCCCTTCCAGTTGAGCTTTCACTCCTCAGAGGCTGCCTGCACCGAGTTTGCGGCGGGGCTCTGGTCGATGACAGAATGCATCGAAGCTTTGCACCTGCGGGGCATGGGGGATGTGGAGGCCGTTTCCAGCGCACAACTGGACGCCAACGGCGATATCAACATCTCCTGGCTGGCGCTGCCGGTCAAGGACGCTGAGGGCAACCCCACGGGCGAAATGAACCCGCGCGCGGTGCGGCTGCCCGGAGGCGCCGGCGCACCGGTGGTCTACGGACTGCACCGCAAGGGCATCGCTTACTTCGCAGGGCACTCCAAAAATACCTTTGTTCCCAAGGTCAACTATATCACGGGCACGAGGTACTACTTCACCGACGAGGAGCGCAAGGCCCAGGGACTGCGCCCCGGCCCCATGATCGTGGTCACCAATCTCTGCGTCATGCAGATGGTCGAGCGCGGCAAATGGAAGGTCAAATCGCTGCACAAGGGCGTCACAGCCGAGGACGTGATCAGCAATACCGGCTTCGAAGTGGAAATCCCTGCGGATTGCCCGGTTACCAAAGCACCCACCGTGCAGGAACTCGAACTGATCAAGCAGATCGACCCGCAGGGCATCAGGTTTCTGGACTTCATGAGCGGCAAGGAACGGGCCGTCAAGCTCCCGTCTATCATTGAGGCTGAATGGGAAAGTGCCTAGAAGGGCGCCAAATCAATATACGTTCATCCATAAGGAGGAGGGCAGATGTTTGACCAGAAAACTCTGGAACAATGCCGAAAATTGATGGAGCAATACGAGGCTGCTGTCGCTGAGCGGTATCAGGGGAAAGACTTCTCCTCGACTACAGGCTCATCCGGGATACCAATAAAGCCGCTATATACCCCGCTGGACATTCAAGACCTCGACTTTGAAAAAGATATCGGTGTGCCTGGCTCTTATCCTTACATGAGAAGCAACTACCCCCTGCACTATCAGTTCCAGCCATGGATAAACCAACCGGTACACGGATATGGACTGCCAGAGCATACTCGAGAGCGAATGGACAAACTGGCCGAAGCCGGGATGGAGGGCTACTTCGGCGGCCGGGCCTATAACATAGTGGTTGACGTGCCGACCCACTTTGGAGTCGATCCCGACGAGCCCGATGCGCAAGGGTATATAGGCAAAGATGGAGTGAGTTGCCCCACCGACGAGGATTTCGGTCGAATGCTCCACGGCATAGACCTCACCACGACCAACATTGTGCTCATAAATGGCGACACCCTCCCTTATCTGGCCCACTTCGTTGCGTATGCCGAGTCTCAGGGACTGAAGCCAGATCAGCTTCGCGGCAACACCATGAACTGGCAGTTCGGAGCGTGGTATGCTCCCAACCATCTCTGGGAAACCGAGGGCGGCCTGAAGCTGGCCACTGACCTCATCTGGTTCTGCAGCAAGGAGATGCCCAGATGGAATCACACCAATATCCAGGGTCACGGCATGTCGGAAACAGGCGCCGACGCTGTCCACCAGATGAGCTACGGTATTGCCACGGCTAGGGCAATCGCTGACTCCTGCGTCGCCGCAGGCATAGACCCCGATTCGTTCATGCCAGGAATAGGGTTTCAGATAGCCCAGTGTAATGACTTCTTCGAGTATGTTTGCATGTTCAGAGCGTGGCGGAAGCTGTGGGCAAGCATTGCTCGGGAGAGATACGGCTGTAAGCGGGCATCATCCATGCAGTTGAGGACACACACACATACCTCCTGTTTTGAGTTGACCAGGCAGCAGCCGCTGGTCAACCTGATTCGCAGCGCCTATCACGCGCTGGGTGCATGCCTCTCAGGTACAACGGCGATGGAAGTCCCGGCATATGACGAGCCAATCGGCATTCCCACCGAGGAGTCGGCGATTCTGGCACTGAGGATACAACAGGTCATACGCCATGAGACGGGCATAACCAAGGTGAGCGATCCGCTTGCAGGTTCATACTACGTGGAGTGGCTTACCCACAGGATGGAGCAGGAAGCAAGAGAAGTCTTGAAGGAAATAGACGATGCCGGCGGTTTCGTGAAGGCGCACAAGAGTGGCATGTTGATGGGCACGTTGCGCAAGCACGCCAGCGAGTGGCGGCGAGCCATTGATAGCGGGGAAAACGTAATCGTAGGCTGGAACAAGTACGTCGTACCTGAAAAGGAAGAAATCAAACCCTTCCGAGCCGATCCTGACGTGGCCAGGATCGCCATAGAACGCATCAAGGAATACAAAGCCAGGCGTGACCAGGCAAAGACAGACGCAGCCCTTAACGCGCTGGTGGCAGCAGCGGAGCGATTGGACAAAGGTGAGCACGGTCACGTCATGCCGGCGTGCATCGAAGCGGCCAGGGCAAAGGCAACCGCGGGCGAGATATCAAAGACCCTGAGGAAGGTCTTTAAGTGGGGGCCCCAGTATAGCGTGTCACTGCCGCACTAGCTGCCAGGCAGCCAACTCAAGGTAGGAGGTGCTGAGAATTGAAATCTAATGGCAAAGCCAGGGTCCTTTTGGTCAAGCACTGGATGGAGTGCCATGACCGGGGGGTAAAGAGCGTCGTAGCGAGTCTGAGGGATGCCGGTTTCGAGGTGGTCTATATTGTGTATATGCGGCCGGAAGAGGTAGTAGCCTCGGCCCTTGAGGAGGATGTGGACGTGATAGGGATGAGTTTCTCAACGGGGGCCTATGATGCTCACGTACCGGAGGTGATGAAGCTGCTGAAAGAAAAAGGAATGGAAGACGTGATGGTGCTGGTTGGAGGCCTGATACCGGATGAGGACGTTGATTGGCTGAAGAAAGAAGGCATCAGGGAGATATTCGGCGCCGGCTCAGACTTAAACCAGTTGATCGAGCTGGTAGGCACTGCGGCTCGCAAGTAGCTAGTGCGTAACTGCCCCCGAGTAGCCGTCGTCCGTTATATAGCTGTTGTGAGCGATACTTCGGATATTTTTGAGGCAGCCTGTCACGGTTCCAGCGGGACAACGATCGCGAGAATTATGTAGACAAGGACGCCCACCAG
>SOKG01000205.1 GCA_004376205.1 Dehalococcoidia bacterium
AGCCCTCATCATCGTCCTCGATAACTCCCAGGGCCAGTACGCCAACCCCGTAGCGCAGGGGCTCGTCCCCCGCTCAGAAGTGGTCCTCAAGCTCGGCTACAAGACCACAGAAGGAGCCGAGGCCGTCGAAGTCGGTCGCTACTGGATAGACGCCTGGCACTTTGAACACAGAACCCCGAACGTATCAACCCTCACCCTCTTCTGCCTTGACGGCTGGGGCCTGGCTGCCAAATGGACCGCCAGATTCCAGATGCGCTGGGCTGCCACCAAGACCGTCTGGGAGATTATCCAGGAGATCATCTGCCGCTGGGGAATAGATCTAACACAGCCGGCCGGCGTACCCCAGAGCTCGGCCATCAACAACTTCTACCCCGATTTCACCATTCCGCCAGGCACCCCAGGCGATACCGCTCTCCGCCCTGTCCTCTCCTTCGTTCCCGACGCCCTTATCTTCGATGGCTACCAGGCCTGGACGAAGGATCTAGAGGCCAACGAGGAAAGCTCCTACTCGTACTCCACAAACCCAAGAGACCATGTCATCCTGAGCGGTCAATACCGCGAAGGATCTCCCCTGAACCGAGCTCGCGCCATCGGCCGAGCCGCCGACGATTCCCCCATCATCGCCGAAACCTTGAACTTTGAACTCCTTGAACTCGGTATCGACATCCTCAGCACCGATTATGACCCCAACCTCACCACCACCACCCGCACCCAGGAAAGAGCGGACGCCATTCTACGCACCGAGTCACTGCGAGCCAAGGGCGGCCAAATCATCGTCCCCACAAACTGCGGCCAGCAGCTCTACGACGTCATCACCCTAACCGACGACAGGTGCGGCATCTCCAGGGAGAAGTACCGCGTCGCAGCTATCCAAACCACTTATGAACTTGCTGTGGCTGCCTACTTTCAACGGTTGTCGCTTCACGCGCCTTAGGGCCACCTTAATTCGTGGGTCGCATAACCGTATCAGTTTGAGCACAACCCCTGAGATTGCTTGGCTTCGCTCGCAATCACGAGGAGGGGGATCTGTGGTGAGAAGAGGATCGCATTGCGAAGAGCGTCAACGACGCGGCAATCTCGTTGTGCCCAGTTCCTGTGTAGCCCTAGATCACCCGCGAGGTGAGCCTTTTCAATCTACACTCATGGACCAAGGGGCGACGCTAGCAACTGCCACGGGAGTTCTCTTACTCCTTGGTGATGGAGATTAGGCCTTTCTTTATGGCTAGCACTACTGCCTGGGTGCGGGCATTGACGTTGAGCTTACGCAGTATGGAAGTGACGTGATTCTTGATCGTCTGTTCGCTGACACCGAGTACGTGAGCAATCTGTTTATTGAGATAGCCTTGAGCCATGTAGTCCAGTATTTCCGTTTCCTTTGAGGTGAGAGGTGAAATGAAAGGTGCAATTTCTTTCTCCATGGAGAGGTCCTGAAACTGACGTAGTACTTGCTCAGTTACCCTGGGTCGGCCGATAAGAGCTTCGTTTATGGGATGCTCACCGTGGGCGCAACGTCTGATGGTTCCTGACAACTCTTCGGGACTTACCTCTTTGCTTATGCAGGCAGAGGCTTGAGCCTTGATTGCTTGAAATAGCTGCTCGTCGTCCACATAGGTGCTGAGCAGGACAATTGCCACGCTAGGCAGGTGTCGCTTTATATTGCGACACAGTTCCAAGCCTGTCAGAGAAGGTGGATTGGCATCCAGAAGGACTACATCGGGCAGCGAAGTCTCGATAGTGGAGAGCACTCTATCGTTCACTTCTTCCTCTCCGGCAACTTCAATGTCGCCCATATGAGAAAGGGAGGAGCGTATGCCTTGACGGAACAGCGGTTGCTGATCAATTATGAATACCTTTATGGAGCTATTCCCCAAGTTACTCACCATGTCATTTTAAATATAGCAAATATAGGCAAGATAATACAACTAAATTCAATAGAAATAGGGCAAAATTAACTAATATTATAATAATGAATGAATAGTAAAAGAAAAGGCGCTGCAAATGCTGCTTTTTTGCCATGACGTTGCCATACGATGCAATATAGCCTTAGAATATATTCATGGCAAAGTCCGGACCGAGCTGGGGACACAAGCTGAGAGTCAGGGCTAAAAGAGCACTGGGGATGAACGTTTATCTTTGTGATAGCTGCAAATGGGACTGGCGTAGCGCCTGTCACCATCGTGAACGCCCCAATGCCACGTGGTGCCCTGACTACGAGAAAAAGGGGAAATAGAAGAGGAAGGCCTTTCCCCGTGGCTTAACTAGGCCTTCCTCTATTATGTAGTGTCAGTTATCTCTCCAGCACGGCTGCCATACCCTGTCCGCCGCCGATGCACATAGTCACCAATCCACGATGCGCATTCTCCCTCTTCATGTCATACATGGTGGTGACCACCATTCTGGCTCCGGTGCAGCCGATGGGGTGCCCCAGAGATAT
>SOKG01000138.1 GCA_004376205.1 Dehalococcoidia bacterium
GAGTTCTTTCTCCCGGATCACGATGAAGGGCCAAGGCTGCTCGTTGGTGGCGCTGGGGGCCAGAGTTGCTGCCTCAAGCATGGCCAAGATGTCTTCGTAGGCTACCGGTTGATCGCTGAAGCGGCGAAGGCTTCGCCTTTTCCTGACCGTCTCGAAGAAATCCATTTTCAGCCTCCCTGGCCAAGTTGAGAACGACACAATTATACCACCATGCAGGGATCGACGTAGGGGCGGGTTTCAAACCCGCCCTACTGGAGATTGTCTATGCTATAATTGCGTTGGATTTTGTGGAACCAAGGAGTGATGGGAGATGGTTACCAATACGCGTATCCATGTTCAAACGAAGGGGGACTGTGAGCTTGTTGACATAACGCGGCAGGTGGCACAAAGAGTCGAGGAATCAGCTATCAAGGACGGTACGGTGACCCTTTTCATCGCAGGTTCAACGGCTGGCCTCTCGACCATAGAGTTTGAACGAGGCTTGCTCAGCGATTTCCAGAGTATGTGGGAGCGAACGGTCCCCCGGGGTATCCCATATCGTCATGATGCTGCCTGGGGGGATGGCAACGGGCATGCTCATGTTCGGGCGTCGCTGCTGGGCCCTTCTCTGGTGGTGCCTTTTATGAACAAGAGGCTAACCTTGGGGACATGGCAGCAGATCGTGCTGGTCGACTTCGACAACAGACCTCGCTCCAGGGAAATCGTGCTCCAGATCATGGGCGAGTAGCGCCGTCACCGTAGAAGCCATTCTGAGGAAAGAGTCGCCTGGAATAGCTGTCAAATTGCCCTGAGAAGCGCCAAGATGCGATTCTGGCGCGATTTAGTCCCCCACACATGGAATTCCTCCTACGAAACAGCAATCCCCCCATATCAAGAGGCCAATCGCGATGGGAGGCACGATGCCGCCGGCAAGCGTTCAGCAAGCGTAGCGTTGGCCACTCCTGTGGCATCGAATTCTTCGTCGTGACAGGAGTCGCGACGCTACAGGCAAGCGTTCAGCCGTCAGCTATCAGTCTGGTTGCACCAGTACACTGTTGTACCATAATACTGGTTTAAGATGCTTTGGCACCCAACCATCAAATTCGATGTCTTGCCAATAGGTATGGCGTGCCGTATAATTCTGGCTAATGCTAGCAAGCCCAGTGGCAGCAACTAAGGAGAGCGGGGGATTGGGACGATGTCCGAGGCATTTCTGGTAGCGCAAGACCTTCACAAGAGCTTCAATGAACATAAGGCGGTCGATGGCGTTTCCTTCACCATCGACAAGGGCGAGATCTTCGGCCTTCTGGGTCCCAATGGCGCTGGCAAGACCACTATCATTCGCATGCTGTCTACGGTTCTGCAACCCGATCGCGGCGATGTCACGATAGGGGGTTATTCCGTTCGACAGAAATCCGACGCTGTGCGTAAGCTCATCGGTGTCTGTCCTCAGGAGCTGGCCCTTTACGAAGAGCTATCCGCCCTTGATAACCTGGTCTTTTTTGGCAGGATGGTGGGGTTAGATGGTAAGGAGGCACGGGCCCAGGCAGCGGCCCGCCTGGAGTTGTTGGGGCTGATGGAGAGGGCTAAGGGAAGGGTGGATAAGTTCTCCGGAGGTATGAAGCGGCGCGTCAACCTGGCCGTTTCCCTCATGGGGCACCCAGAGCTTCTCTTCATGGATGAGCCCACCGTGGGCATAGACCCGCAGTCGCGGAACAACATCTATGAGACTATCGAGGGCCTGCGGGGTAAGGGAATGACCATCCTCTACACCACCCATTACATGGAAGAGGCTAACCGTCTGTGTGACCGCGTGGCTATCATGGACGGGGGCCGGATAATCGCCATGGACACCCCCAGGGAACTCAGGGGTCAAATCGGGCCGCCGGATCAGGTGACCCTGGAGGACGTCTTCTTGCGTCTAACCGGCAGGAGCCTCCGAGACTAAAAGATATGACTACAGGCTGTCAAAAAGGGTAGCGTTGCTACTCCTGTGGCAACGAATTCTCCGTCGTGACTCCTGTCACGACGCTACACAGGGTGAGGTTCTTGGACAACTTTGTTAGACCCCTATTAGTCGCCCTGCTGCAGGTCCGCATCTACTTACAGGATAAGGCTGACCTGGCCTTCAGCCTGCTCTTGCCAATCGCCATCTTCGCCTTGATGTATGGCGCCTTCGGCGGACAAACCCTATTCCACGGCACTGCCCACGTAGTAAACGAAGACCAGGGAGCCACCTACTCCGCTCTCCTGATTGAGCGGCTGGAAGGGGTGGACAACCTTGATGTGAAGCTGCATTCCGCGTCGAAAGCGGAGTCCAAGCTGGATAGAGCCGACCTGTTGATGGTTCTCTATATTCCGGAAGGCTTCTCTGATAACCTTGCCTCCGGTGAACAGGCACGACTGGTCTTCAAGCAGAGGGGCAATGGCGGTGATGAGGGCCAGATAGT
>SOKG01000301.1 GCA_004376205.1 Dehalococcoidia bacterium
CCCTGACGGCGGCACTCGATCAACGTCGTGCCGCTCCCGAGAAACGGGTCTAACACAACGTCTCCCGGTTTGGTGAATCTTCTGATGGCTTGAAATGGAATCTGTGGTACAAAGTTGCCGTGATACTTGCCTTCGTGTCTTCCGTCTCGGCTGCGTGAGCCTATGATCCAAAGACTATTGGTTGCGATCTCTTGGAAATCCCTCCAATTCTCACCGTCAGCCTCGCCGATATCCACTACTTCGTCAGGCACGTCAGGTAAGAAATAACCGAGTGGCCCAGCTGCTTCCAAGATTTCATCTTCCTCATAGCTCAAGCCATTACCGTTGTTAAGAGCCATATTACTTTATCCCTACTTACAAGAGTTTTCTTCTGTTGCCAGGCCGGGGTATATAATGCCCAGCAAATTGCTCCAGCTCATCTTTTCGGATGAACCACTTATTTGCGATTTTTCTAGCCGGCAGTTTGCCTAATCTGATCAATCGCTTGACAGACTCAGGGTGGATTTTGAGGCGTTTGGCTGCGAAAGAGACATCTTCGTAGTCTTCAAACGGATCTGACTCCAGAACACTCACAACACAGTGATCTCCCTTTAAATGCTTACTACTACAACAATTATAACATCGATTCAAGCCCTGTCAAGGAGATGAGTATACCGCAGAACTGTGGGGGGCGTCAGGTGGCAAAGGGCAGGGTGGCCTTCCAGGCTTGGTCAAAGCGACCAGTGTGCAACTCGCTCAACCCGGCCAGCATGGCTTGTCCATTCGACCGCTCCCAACCCCGGCCCGGACGTTTCATCCGGTGGTGAACCACCGTATTGATACCACTTTCCACCGTGCCACTGCCGATAGGATAGCCTTCTGCCCGAAACTCATGGTAGCGCATGCGCTTCCGATTGCTTTCAAAGTATCCTGGCGCCTGACGCACCTCGTCAGGCCACCGCTCTTGGTCCAAGTCTAATCCCGCCAGGACTGCCTCTACTTGCTTGACCTCCCCTGCCCACAAGTGGTCTAGTTGATCTTCTACCCATTCTTTCCCTTCAGGAGACTGCTCGCCAAAGACTGCCTTTCCGACTTTCCAGAGCTTTCCCTGGGCGTGGGGCCAATCCACAATCTGTACGGCTTCTGGGAAGTTGAGTTCCGTAATGCGTTCAATCCATGGTGCCCCGTCGTTGACCGAACTCAAGCGTTGGCAATGGTCTATCCCACGTCGTAACCCTTCGGTGTATTGGTGAAGTGCCATCGTGTCTGCATCCCACAACCCCGCTTGGTAGCTGTGTCCTTTCAGCTTCACTACAGGGTCGTCGGCGCGCCGACTTGCTCGGCCTGCCTTTGCCGGTCGCTCCTCTGCTGGCCTGACTTCCACCTCCGAAATGGTGGTCAGCTTCACCTCTTTCCACCCCTCGCCGCGAACCAAGACCATCCCCCCATCGGTCGAGAGATTGGCCTGTCCGGCAATAGGCCTGACCTCGACGATCCGCCGCTCTTGGGGGTTCTCTCCTCGTTGCGCGGGCGCATTGGCCCGTTCAGCGGCCTCTTCCTGCTGCGCTTCTACCCTTCGCCCCCAGCCCTCTGTGATGCGGCGCAGACTATCTGACGACATCGACCCGCCTACCGCATCCGCGTAGGCCTCCGCTGCCAGTTCAAACGATTTGGCCATCAGCCCTTGTCGCGTGGCCACCCGCGCCGCTCCTTCGCTCCAATGATCGGCTCGCAATAACAGTTTCCGATCCAGGGGGAAAAAGCGTCTCCCCTTCGCATTCCGGGCAGACGTAGTAAGCTCGCATCAACACCGTCTCCCCCTCCAAGCCTGATATCCCCCATCTCCGGTGCTCTTTGAATTCCATGACCTGATCACAAACTGCGCAAAGCGGCGCTTCCGGTTGATAGCCGGTGTCCCGACCATTGATCAAGACGGCCAATCCTTCCCCCATCAACTCTCGCCGCAGACGACGAGTCTCTGCCTCAATCTCACCAAAGCTGGCCTCGGGATGCTGGTCATACCACTCTTCCAAGGCGCCATACATCTGCGCTGCCTTCTCCACAAAGACAGCCTCACGTTGAGCACGCGACATCTGACGATACATGTGGCTTCTGCCTCCTGACTGTAACGGATAAGCTTAGACCAGTATACTTGATGGCTCGCTGATCGGCTAACTCCGACCAGCATCACCCCACCTCAGCCTCCCCACACTTTTGCGGTATACTCAAGGTTGTGGTACTCGTTGACAGAACCGGCGAAGTAGAATACAATGGACATGGTGTTGCATAAGCACCTCACACCCCCGTGGCGGGCCTGATCAAGGAACGTGCCAGCGGGGGTGCGGCCTTTCTGGAGGATAACCTATTATGGATACAGGCAGCCAAACGGTCAAATTGAGCGGAATAGTCACCCGTTGGCCGGATTACGCATTGCGACCCACAGAGGATC
>SOKG01000019.1 GCA_004376205.1 Dehalococcoidia bacterium
TCATCGCCAAGAGCTTTGCCCGTATCTTCTACCGCAATGCGCTGAACATCGGGCTGCCCATTCTGGAATGCACAGAGGCAGCCGGGAGGACTGAGGCTGGAGATGTACTCGAGGTCGATCTCTCGACGGGTGAGATCGTAAACACAACGAAGGGGCTTACCTTCAGGGCGGAGCCTTTCCCTGACTTCATGCTTGAGCTTATCGAGTCGGGGGGACTGATCGAGTACACCAAACGCAGGATAGCAGCAGGAGGAAGTCGGTAATGAAATTTGCCCTTGCAGTTCTACCCGGAGACGGGGTTGGCCCTGAGGTGGTGGCGCAGGGGGTCAAAGTCATGCAAGCCGTCGGCCGCGGGTCAGGTCACGAGTTCGCCCTTAGCTATGGGGATATAGGGGGAGCGGCAATAGATAAACACGGCGTTGCCTTGACTCAAGAGACACTGAAGATGTGCAAGGGATGCCATGCGGTGCTCCTGGGAGCTGTTGGCGGTCCCAAGTGGGATGACCCTCTGGCCAGCGTCCGTCCCGAGGAGGGTCTCCTCGCCCTGCGCAAGGGCCTGGGGCTATTCGCCAACCTGCGTCCGGTGAAGGTACTACCCATGCTCGTTGACTCAACCTCGCTAAAGCCTGAAGTGCTTCGCGGGGTAGACATGGTGGTGGTGCGCGAGCTCACCGGCGGGCTTTACTTTGGCAAACCGAAAAGGCAGTGGCGAACCTCGAGGGGCAGGCGCGCTATAGACAGCATGGCCTACTCCGAGATGGAGATCGAGCGCATCATCCGAGCTGGCTTTGAGCTGGCTCGGAGCCGGCGGAGGAAACTCACCTCAGTCGATAAGGCTAACGTTCTGGAGTCATCGAGGCTGTGGCGCCAGATTGCTATCGAATTGTCGACTGAATATCAAGATGTCGAGCTTGAGCACCAACTGGTGGATGCCTGTGCCATGCGGCTCATCCAGCGCCCCTCGGAGTTCGATGTTATCGTAACTGAGAATACCTTTGGCGATATTCTTACCGATGAGGCCTCGATGCTGGCAGGGTCGCTGGGGATGTCGCCCTCGGCCAGCATTGCCGGGATACCGCGGGAGGGCAGCATGACTTTTGGGCTCTATGAGCCGATTCACGGCAGCTCACCCCGCCGCGCGGGACAGAACATGGCCAATCCCATCGCTACCATACTCAGCTGCGCCATGATGCTGCGCTACTCCTTGGGGCTGGTGGCGGAGGCGGATGTGGTTGAGAGGGCTATCAGCAGCGTTTTGGAGGACGGCTACCGGACCTACGACATAATGAGCGAGGGAATGAAGAAGGTCGGTACCGTCGAGATGGGCGATCTTATTGCGAGTAAGATAGCAGGGGGCTGTCTCTAGCTTTGAATGCGCCCCTGAAAACGGGGTTTTCGGCTGTTTTGCTAATCTTTTGCTTTTTTGCCTCAGAAGCATGACATGCTCCTCCTTGTTGACGTGAATACCGCTCGCAAGGCTTGGTTGGGGTATAGGCTCGGCCCGAAGTGCATCTTCCATCATTGGTTTAACACAAGCCTGACCTGAAATTGAAGTAGTCAACCTCACGCACCATCATTAAGTTAACTTATCCTCCCAATTTTTGGGCGCAGCACCCCAATCGGACAAAAGCGGGGAAACGGGAGTTTATTGATGACTGCTTCTAGCTTGACAACGTATCCATTGTTATGGTACTTTCGTCATGTATTTCAGGACGGGGTGGTCGCTGTAACAACCGATGCAATCGCACCGTTGATGGGGAGGAGGTGAGTCGAGAGTGAGAATGAAACGAGTACTGAGGGGTCTGTGCAGTGCAAGGCTGTCAGGCAATTCCTACCTGCTTGTAGGCGCGCTTGTTGCAGCATTGGCACCGATTGTGCCGGTAACTGGCATGGCTTTGGCCCCGATAATCGCTGCAGTTGGTGTCGTTATAGGCGCCGGACTCATCGCAACAATAGTTGCGGCATTGCTTGGTTCTGTTGTTTTGTAGCTGGCTTGTGCGTGGCCCCTCAGGGGCCTATCCTCTGGCATACCGCACACATAGTTTTCATAAGACCCTCAGAACGCTGGCAAAAACAATCCATCTGATTCAGGTCATGTATCAGCTTCCTATTCTCTGAGTTCAGGAAGACCGTGGGTTCTCTGGTCACCTGGTCAAATTGAAGCTACAATCTGGGAAAGGTAGCTCCGTGGTCAGAAGCCCTGAGCGCCAAATCTGAGCGTCATTTGCGGTAAGGAGTACAAAACCCCCTCATTTGCCCTGTGCCTTTGTCCAATGCTAGTCCCACGGACTTATCTAAAGTGGGCACTTGGTGCACACTCAAGTTTGGTCTCGATGGGTATTTTGCTAATCCTTTTGCTAATCCACTTAGCGACACGGATTAGCACAAACCTACTCATCTCACCCTCATCC
>SOKG01000306.1 GCA_004376205.1 Dehalococcoidia bacterium
CTGCGCTCGGCGAATTTCATGTGGAGGTTGGCCTTGGCTTCATCGCCAAAGGTGACCTCCTGCCACGGCGCCATCCAGGCTTTATAATTGGTATCCTCATCCACCGTTATCACTTCCGGCGTGTCTCCGCCCCTGGGCAGTAAATTGATCACGCTACCTGTGGGATCTCCTTGAATCTCGCCCAGCAGCCACTCGTCGCACAAGACGCCTCGTAAGCTTCCGCCGTTTCCGTTGTCCTGTGCATAGGCGCTCGTCATCACCATGCCCAGGGCCACCAGGGCCACCACCACACCGAGGATCAGCCATACCTTCTTCATGTCGAATTCCTTTCTTAGCTGCACTTAAGATGCCATTTTTTGGCATCACTTGTTAAAACGAAAAAGTCCCCAAAAGGTTAGCTCCTAAAAGGTCAAATCAGCAGCGTGGCACTGCTAAGAAAAGTGCCCCCTATCTGGTGTATTGCATAAAACCCTCTCCCCTGCTATAGTAGTCGCCACCAAGAGTCATTAAGAGTCATACCGGATCATCCCCCAAAGCGCGGCAATCAGATCTGAAGTCGAGTGAGTTCAAACAGTCAAAGGAACTCAAATAGAAGCTGGTGGTCAGACTAACCATCGAATCCGGAAAAATGGCAGCTCTCTAGTAGGCCACCAACAATTTCCAGGGGGTGGAAACTATGCCAGAGCAAGCCCTATCAGATGTCAAGGTGCTAGATTTGACTTGGCACATCGCCGGCCCCTATTGCACCAAACTCCTGGCAGGCTATGGAGCTGAGGTGGTCAAGGTGGAAAGACCAGGCGAGGGCGACCCCGCCAGAAGAATGGGCCCGTTCTTCAAAGATGACCCCCATCCAGAGAAGAGCGGACTCTTCCTTCATCTCAACACCAACAAGAAGGGGATTACCCTCAACCTGAAGAGCGCCACAGGAAAGAAGATCCTCAAGGCGTTGGTGAGCGATGCAGACATCCTGGTGGAGAGCTTCAGCCCTCGTGTTATGCCCAGCCTGGGGTTGGACTACCAAACTCTGGAGCAGATAAACCCCAAGCTGGTGATGGTCTCGATCTCCAACTTCGGTCAGAGCGGCCCCTACCGCGATTTCAGGGCCTCAGAGATCGTTGAATATGCCATGGGAGGTGAAATGTACTCCACTGGCATAGCCGACAGGGAACCCTTGAAACTCGGAGGAAACGTCACCCAGTATCAAGCGGGGACAGTGGCCGCCGTGGCTACTATGGGTGCTTTGTACGGTGCAGAATGCCAGGAGGTTGGTCAGCATGTAGACGTCTCCATTATGGAGACCAAGGCCGGCAGTGCAGATAGAAGGATCATCTACCTTTTGGGTAATGCTTGTGCCGGCGTGCTCACCACCCGCTGGCCCCCACCGCGCGAGGCGGTGAGGATGATGATCCTCCCCCAGGGTGTCTATCCCTGCAAAGATGGCTTCATCAACACCCTCAGCCTGCCTCAGTGGTGGCCGAGATACCTCGAAGCGATGGGGATGCCAGAACTGAAGGACGACCCCAGGTTTCAGAACATCTTCAGCGCCGAGGCTGGTATGGAGTTCGATGCCATCTGGTATTCCTGGCTTGCCGATCATACCAGGGAGGAGCTCTTTGAGACCTTCCGAGAAGCCAGAATCGCCAGTGCTCCAGTGAACAGCCCGGAGGACCTGCTAGAGTATGCCCACCTCAAGGAGAGGCAATACTTCACCGAGATCGACCATCCAGAAACAGGCAAGGTCACCTACCCCGGGGCACCTTTCAAGATGACAGAGACACCTTGCCAAGCGAGGCACCCGGCCCCCCTCCTGGGGCAGCACAATGAAGAGATATACTGCAAGCTCCTGGGATACCCCCGAGAAGACCTGGTGAAGCTTCGGGAGAGCGGAGTTATCTAAGCAGGGAATCGGAAGGAGGTTAGGAACATGACTAAGCTGCCATTGGAAGGAGTGAGGGTTGTTGCCATTCCGGTGGTATTTGCCGGACCTTTCGCCACCATGCTCCTGGCAGACCTGGGAGCCGAGGTCATCCTGGTAGAGTCGGTCCATCACTTTCCCCCGGTTACCAGGGGATACCTCCCCAGGCCACCCCAAGCCCTCGTCCCCACTACCGGGGCGACGTTCGGAGGCACCGGAGGGATCCAGACCTATGTGGATCACTGGGCAGGGGATAGGCCCTGGGATCGTTTCGTCATGTTTCATGCCCTGGGCCGAAACAAGTCAAGCTGCTGCATCGATCTCACCAGGACCCAGGGGGTAGAGGTCTTCAAGAGACTAATCAAGGTAAGCGATGTCTTTCTTGAGAGCAATGCCGCTGCTACTATGGAGAAGCTGGGCCTGACCTATGAGGTGCTCAGGGATGTGAAGCCAGATATCATCTATCTCAGCATGCCCGGGCTCGGTTGTAGCGGCCCCCATAAGTACTACACCGGCTTCGGTGCCCAGCTTCAGGCCCTGGCCGGCCATACCTGGCTAACACGTTATCCCGACCTTGATTACACCACCACTCAGTCGCTCCTATTTCACTGCGACGCCTCCTCCGGCGCGACCGCTGCCTTCGCCGTCCTCTGCGCCCTGCACTACCGCAACCGTACTGGAAAGGGACAGTTCATCGACTTGGCCCAGCTCGAAACCGTGATCCCCCATCTCGGCGAGGCAATTATGGACTACACCATGAACGCCAGGGTTCAAGAACCCATGGGAAATCGCCATCCCTCGATGGCCCCTCATGGCGTCTACCGTTGCCGTGGTGAGGACAGGTGGGTGGCGATCTCCGTCTCCTCGGATGAGGAATGGCAAGGCCTATGCCGCGCGCTGGGAAATCCCCCGTGGGCGAGTGAGGAGAGGTTCTCTACCAGCAAGGGGCGTCTGGAGAATCAGGATGAGCTGGATAAGTGCATCGAGGAGTGGACCTGTTGCCACGACAACTACGAGGTAATGTACATCCTGCAAAAAGAGGGAGTGGCAGCCGGCCCGGTGATAGACCAGCGAGATGCCTATCACGATGCCCAATTGCAGTGTCGCGGCTTCTTTGAGGTAGTGAGCCACCGCGAGGCGGGCACTCATCTCTATCCAGGAATGTTGTATAAGATGGGCAAAACTCCACTAAGCATACGCAAGCCGCCGCCATGCCTCGGCGAACACAACGATTATGTTTTCAAAGATGTGATTGGCATGTCCGACGATGAGATCGCTGAGTTGGAAAAGGAACAGGTAATAGGGGGTGATGAGTACCTGATTGAATCCATTTTCTGAACCTAAGACTGCGGCCCACCAGTTCGCCTTGACACCACATGTTAACACTTTAAAATGAGAGGTGTGACCCTTCACCAAACCTTGTCTATTCCTCGAAGGTGGCTATGAGTTGGCATGTTGCCGTTATTTGTTGTATTATTACAACCGAGCTCTTTCCTGACTGAGGAGTCCTTTTGATCAAGATCGAAAAGCCAAGCGCAAGGGATCTTGCAAGGAGAGTAGACCCGTTCTTCCACTACCAACCCCCCATAAGAAGAACGGGTTTTTTGCGTCTAGACCCGAGGAGGAAACCATCACCCTGAAGAGGCAAACAAGCCCAATAGGCAAATCAAAAAAGGAGGTATTAAAGGAAAAATGGGAGCGCTAGACGGCAAGGTTGCAGTAGTAACCGGCGCAGGGAGAGGACTGGGAAGAAGCCACGCATTGCTGATGGCTGAGGAAGGTGCGAAGATTGTCGTCAATGACCTGGGCGGGGAATGGGACGGCACGGGGAAGGCCAGCGGCCCTGCCAACGATGTGGTCAAAGAGATTGAGGATGCCGGTGGACAGGCAGTGGCCAACTTCGAGAGCGTAACTGATTTTGACGGGGCGAAGAGGATTATAGATTGCGCCGTCGATAGCTTCGGCAAACTTGACATTCTGGTTAACAATGCCGGCTTCCTACGAGACAAGATGACTTTCAATATGTCCAAAGAGGAGTGGGATACTATCATCAATGTTCACCTGACGGGGACTTTCAATTGCGGCAGGTGGGCGTGTTCCTATTTCAGGGAGCAGGGTAAGGCAGGGAAACTACAAAGTGGGCGAATAATCAATACCATGTCCCATGCAGGTCTACTGGGAAATGCGGGGCAGGGAAACTATGCGGCAGCCAAGCTAGGCATTGGCGCCCTGACCATAGTATTGGCTAGAGAGATGGCGAAGTATAACGTCACCTGTAATGCCATTGTCCCCATGGCCAGGACCAGGATGACCGTGCAGACTCCAGGTTTAAGCGCAATGTTCGTGGAAGTGGCCGAGGGCCAGTTCGATGACATGGCCCCTGAGAATGTATCTCCACTTGTTGCTTACCTCGCCAGCGATCAAGCCCAAAGCATAACAGGGCGCTGGTTGTCCATCAGGGGGGGTAAACTTGAGTCCTGGCTACCCCCGCAACTCGCAAAGGCTATCGATATCGGCAAAAGATGGACCGTAAAGGAGATAGGCGAAAGGGCAGGTGAGCTTGGAGACCTTTCCTTACCTTCAATGGAGATATAAGGAGAGAGAAACGTTTTGCCAGCAGCAACAGGCGGCCCATTTCTGCCAGCACTTCACTGCGATGGTAGCCAGGTCATAGGGGGAATTGTCCAACGCCATGCTGAGCTACTCAAATGTTGTCCATTTTCGGGTGGTTCCCTTTTAGGTTTGTCAGAGCCATAAGTGCCACCAATCCCGTGCGGTAATTTGGGCTAATTTTGGGCCGATCAAAGGAAGAGCCCAGCTCACCAGCTGGGTAAGGGTGGCCCGCGTTTATGGGAAACACGGCAAGAAGGGGAGAATGGATTCTGCCATCTTTAGGGAGGTGTGCTGAGAAATGAGTTATGAGACCATAATACTCGATAAGGAAGAGGGAATTGCCACAATGACACTAAACCGCCCAGCCAAGCTGAACGCTGTCAGTCCGGCAATGTGGTGGGAGTTGAGTAGAGCGATCGAGGAAGTGCGTACTGATAGTGAGATAAGGGTGTTAATACTTACTGGAACTGATCCTGGTTTTTGCGCCGGGGCTGACATTGAAGAAACCCTGATGCTTGCTGTTCCCGGAGCGGAAGTGCCGCCAAGGACGAGAGAACAGATGAAGGAGCCTGTGGGCATAGCAGGTCTGAGATTTGCACAACTGCAAAAACCAACTCTGGCTGCAGTAAACGGGGTAGCTGCTGGAATGGGCTTTTCCTTTGCTTTAGCCTGTGACATAAGAATAGCTTCAGAAAAGGCCCGATTCACCAACGTGTTTGTTCGTGTGGGGCTGATCCCAGACAATGGGTTAACCTACTTTCTGCCACGTCTGGTGGGGCTGGCCAAGGCGCTAGAGCTTATGTACACCGGTGACAGGGTGGATGCCAGAGAGGCAGAGCGAATAGGGCTAGTGAACAGAGTGGTGCCGCACGATGATCTGCTGAAGGTGACAAAGGATATGGCAAAAAGGATAGCCCAGGCAGCTCCAATGGCACTTGAACTTACGAAGTGGACTACGACTAGGGCACTGAACACCGACCTGGAGCAAACGATCCTGTTAGAGACCTACGCCCAGAAGGTTTGCCTTGAGACGGAGGATTTTCAGGAAGGGCTCAAAGCCTTTATGGAAAAGAGGCCGCCTGTATTCAAGGGAGTTTGAGTCTAACTAGAAGAAAGGGAACGGCTGACCACTATTCTCAAAGGCGAGGATTAGCCCCGATAATCGTGAGGCCACACTCACTGCAGCGTACGCTCAAGAGGAATCACAGTCAGAAAGGAGCCCAACTGTGGACTTTCGATATACTCCAGAACAAGAGGCGTTAAGAAAGGAATTTGGCGACTTCTTCAGAGAAGAGATGAGGGATTGCCCGCCCGAAATGGGGGCATCCATGGAGTCCCTATTCGAGATCGATGTCTGCTGGGAGTTCCACAAGCAGCTGGGCAAGAAGCTCGCAGCCAAGGGCTGGATAGCCATGGCGTGGCCCAAAGAATACGGAGGGCGGGACGCACCCCTCATAGAGCAGTTCATCTTCAACGAGGTCAGGGGATACCACAAGGCAATGGGGGTTGATCCCATAGGGGTTGGCATGCTGGCCCCCACCCTCCTTGTCAGCGCAAACGATGAGCAGAAGAGGGAACACCTGCCTGTTATGGCGCGGGCGGAGAGAGACTGGTGTCAATTGTGGAGCGAGCCCAACGCCGGCTCCGACCTGGCATGCCTTACTACCCGAGCTGTGAGGGATGGGGACGATTACATTGTTAACGGGCAGAAGATATGGACCAGCGGGGCTCACCGCGCCGACTGGGGCTTTATGCTCGCCAGGACAAATCCCGAGGAGAAGAGGAGCCGGGGGCTCTCCTTCTTCCTCGTCGATATGAAGACTCCCGGCATCACCGTCAAACCGCTTCACAGCATGGCAAAGGGGCACATGTTCAATGAAGTCTTCTTGGACGACGTCCGCGTCCCGGTGCGAAACAGGGTGGGCGAGGAGAACCAGGGCTGGGTAGCTTCCCAAATGACATCGAACTTCGAGCGGTCCATGATCGACCTGTTCTCACACGCTAAACGAGGTCTTGAGGAGTTGGTCCAGTTTTGCAAGGAGGCCAAATGGGGCGGTGAGCCCCTGGCCAAGAACCCTATCGTCCGGCATAAATTGGCCCAGCTGGCAATCGAAACCGAAGCAGGGCTTGCCTATTCTCACTCCGTGGTTTGGAACCAGCTTAAGGGTGGCATAATAACGGCTGCCCCTCTGGCCGCAGCGGCAAAGTTCCTCGCCACGGAGCTGACACAGCGCCTCAACTATACCGGTTGCGAGATTATGGGACTCTACGGGCAGGTAAGAGAGTCCAGATGGGCGCCGATGATGGGTAAATATCAGAACTACTATCAGCTAGTTATGGGCCTGAACATGGGCGGCGGCACCTCGGAGATCATGAGAAACCTCGTCGCTTCAATGGGTCTTGGCCTGCCAAGAAGCTGGTAGCAAGACTATTTCAAGGAGGAATGTGAAATGGCTGAACCGAGAGAGGTAGTCATGGTAGATTTCGCGCGAACCCCCTTCGGGAGAGGGAGTTCGAAGAAGCCGGGGTTCTTCTCACACATGCGTGGGGATGACCTGGCGACTATGGTGATCGAGAAGCTACTGAGGCGGACAAAGCTAGACAAAGCCATGATCGACGAGATCACTATGGGCTCGCCAAACCAAACCGGGGAGCAGGCAAATCCTGGCAGGAGTGTGTCTTTGCTTACCTGTCCCTTCGAGACTCGTGGGCTGAGCGTTGACCGAGCATGCACCTCGAGTATGGCCGGCGCTCATTTTGTCATTATGGCTATGCAGTTGGGCCTGGAGGACATCGCTATCTCCGGAGGCTACGAGAGCTGCTCCCACTTCCCCATCCCGTTCTTCACCTTTGACACAGATATGGAAGCGATGATGGAGGAGGCTATAGCGACCGGTGCAGTTGCACGCGGCCTGCCGAATCCGAAGCTGTGGGAAATAGTCGATCCCAATGCCATGATAGGTATGGGTGTGACCGCGGAGAACCTGGCTGAGATGTTCAATATCTCCAGGGAACAGCAGGACCAATGGGCGTTGAGGAGCAATCTAAGGGCCGCTGCAGCCTACAGGGAGGGCAAGTTCAAGCACGAGATAATCCCCACGGAAGGCAAGTTCGCCGACGGGACGGTCAAAACGGTCGACTATGATGAGGATGTAAGGCCTGACTCAACCATCGAGAAGCTGCGCAGCCTTCCAGCCATCTACAAGGAAAATGGCACGGTAACTGCCGCCACCTCATCTAAACAGAGCGATGGGGCTGGAGCGGCTGTGTTTATGCCCAAGGAGAAGGCCAGGGAGTTAGGGCTGGTACCGATGGTCACCGTAAGGTCTATCGCCTGGGCTGCGTGTGACCCTAAAACCATGGGATATAGTGCCACTCTGGCATCCAAACAAGCATTAGAGAGGTCAGGCCTGTCCGCGGGTGACATAGACCTCTGGGAGACAAACGAGGCCTTCGCAGTGGTGCCCCTCGTTTTGATAAAGGACCTGGGAATTGACCATGAGAAAATGAACGTCAACGGAGATGCGTTGTGCATTGGCCACCCCATAGGGGTGAGCGGGATTCGGGTGGTGGGGACACTGGCCCATGAGATGAACCGCCGCGGCTCCAGATATGGTATGGCATCCATATGTGGAGGCTTCGGCCAGGGGACAGCGATGCTTGTGGAAAGGGAAGAATACTGGGACGGGCACCGCGCCTGGCTCAGCTGAATCGTGAATGCTGAATCTTATAGAAGGAGTTTGCCATGGATCTCGACCTGACTGAAGAACAGGAAATGCTGCAGACAATGGCGCGCGATTTTCTGACCAAGGAATGCCCCAAGGCTTTGGTTCGAGAGCTGGAGGAGGATGAGAAGGGCTACTCCCCCGAGCTATGGCGCAAGATGGCGGAACTGGGATGGATGGGTCTGGTGCTCCCCGCGGAGTATGACGGGATGGAAATGGGTTTTATGGACCTCATCATCCTGCTCCAGGAGATGGGGCGCAACATCCTGCCCGGCCCCTTCTTCTGCACGGTGGTTCTGGGCAGCTTGCCTATCCTCTCTGCGGGCCCCGAGGAACAGAAGAAAGAATTTCTGCCCACGATAGCCAGCGGGGAAATGAGCCTC
>SOKG01000081.1 GCA_004376205.1 Dehalococcoidia bacterium
TCCCTATCCTGGTCATGGTTGGGACTGCCCACAGGATAGTTCCTGCCGAAAACTCAAGGATTATTGCCTCCAGAATACCCGGTGCCGAGCTGGTCATCTTCGAGAACATGGGCCACGGTCTTCTGGGTGAGGCGCTGGAGGAGGCGAATAAAGCCGTCCTCGATTTCTTGGGGCAGCACCGCCGCGGAGTTATCGATGCTGAATAAAGTATTCAACAGTTTCGATGAGGCAGTAGCCGATATTGCTGACGGCGCCTCTATCGCCATGGAGTCCTGGGGAGTTGCTGCCACTCCTCAGAACCTGATCGCTGCCATCAGGAGGAAGGGCGTAAAGGACCTTACTATTATCACCCACAACTTCGTCCCGTTGATAGTCTTCAGCGAGGAGGAGATCACCATGCCGACTGCCCTGCTTCCCGTGTTGAAGAAGCTGATAACCCCCGTGGTAGGAATCCAGCGACTTGGTGCTGGAGCCTTTGTGAAAGAATACGTGGATAAGGGGCTGGAGGTGGAGCTTACCAGTCATGGCACCTTGGCTTCAAGGCTCTACGCTGGTGCCGCCGGACTGGGCGGGATCTATAACCCTGTTGGCCTGGGGACTATCCTGGAGGAAGGGAAGGAGAAGAGGGTCATCAATGGCAAAGAGTACCTCTTCGAAAATCCGATAAGTCCCGATTACGCGTTCATCAGAGGCTACAAGGCGGACAGGCTGGGCAATCTGGTCTACCGGGGAACCTACAGGACGGACCAACCGGCGATGGCGATGGCGGCCAAGGTCACCATTGCCGAGGTGGATGAGATAGTGGAGGTGGGTGAGATCGACCCCGAGCACGTGGTGACACCTGGGATATTTGTTGACCGCATCGTGAGGATCCCGGAGGGGGGGCTGGGCACTCATCAGAAAACGAAGGAAATCATATCACAGTTAGGCGAGATTGAGATTGCACGCAAGATCTTGTTCAGGACGACGGAAGTCGATCGGAGCCCTGATCTGGTAGAAGGCAGGGGGATAAAGCCGAGACTTGAGGCACAGACCATAGCGATGAGGGCGGCGAGGGAACTGAAGGACGGCGACTATGCTAACCTCGGATTCGGCATACCGGACCTGTGTGCCCTGTATATACCAGAGGGCGTTATCTTTCAGTCAGAGAACGGTGTTCTGGGCTACGGACCTCTGGTTATGGAGGATGAGATCGAGAAGGCAGAGTGGCACTATGTGGCTGCCGGAGGAAGGTTTTTCACCCCGGTGCCCGGCATGGCTCTGTTTGATGTCGTCACCTCCTTTGCCATGATAAGAAGCGGTCGTCTGATAACCATTATGGGAGCACTTGAGGTCTCGGTGAAGGGAGACCTGGCGAATTGGAACACTGGCGGCGGCGCCCTTGGCGGCACCATAGGTGGTGGCATGGACCTGGCTGTGGGGGCGGAAAGGGTGATCATCACCATGGAGCATACCACCAAGGAGGGAAAGCCGAAGATAGTGAAGGAGTGTACCTATCCCCTCACCGCCAGGGAGTGTGTAGACCTGATCGTAACCGACCTGGCGGTTATCGAGGTTACGCCGCAGGGGCTTCTGCTAAAGGAGGTAGCCCCGGGTTGGACCGCGGAAGAGGTGCAGGTGTTAACCGAGCCCAAGCTTATTGTAGCCCCGGACCTGGGGGAGATCGAGCTGTGATAGAATAGTGATATGTTCGTAGGGTGGGTGCAGCACCGCGGAACCCACCAGCCTGAAGGTGGGTTTTGTTTCACTCCACCCACCCTACTTGTGCTTATAAGGCATGATATGAATGGAGACACCAAGGGGGTTATCGATGGAAGCAGGTAAAGGTTCCCTGGACCTGGAGAAAGAGGTTCTCAATGAGGGGCTATGTACCAGTTGTGGCGCCTGTGTGGACATCTGTCCCTATATCAAAGTAGTTAAGGATAGGGTGGCGGTAATCGAGCCCTGTGGCGTAGCTGAAGGGAAATGCTATGATTTCTGTCCCCGAACCCCCACTGATATCGCTGCCCTGGATCGAAGGATATTTGGCGAGGAGCGCTCCGATTCTGCCCTGGGGTCCTATATCTCCATCGAGATAGCGCAGGCAAGGGATAGCGAGGTCCGACGCCGTGCACAGTATGGGGGAGTTGTTTCCGCCCTTTTGACGTATACCATGGACTTGGGGGAGATAGGCGCTGCCATGCTCACCAGGCCCTTTGATGGCGGCCTTATGCCCGCATCGATGGTGGCCGAGGAAAGCTCTCAGGTGCTCGAATGCGCCGGCTCGAATTATATCGCCTCCGCTACCCTGGCAGGGCTGGATAAGGGGATGAAGCAGCCGAGGGATGCCGTTGGCGTGGTAGGCCTCCCCTGCCAGATTCTGGCTCTGAGGAAGATGCAGGCCTCAAAACACGAAACCGGGGCA
>SOKG01000206.1 GCA_004376205.1 Dehalococcoidia bacterium
GGCATGATACTGGCCATAATCTCCGACAGCATCTCGGGAAACATGGCTTTCATGGCTGGTGGCATATTTGGGATTTCCTCATTCATTAATTCGAGAGCCCGGGGCATTAGCGCCGGCAACATAGACGGCAGGAGTCGCGGCATCAGCATGGGGATCATCTTCTCCATCACTTTGAGCATGGGGTGGCGCATAAAGGCTGGCATTCCCTTTATCATCCCCATCATTCTCTTCATGCTGCCTGGCATGGCCGCCATAAGCTCCGGCATCATGCGAGTCATCATCTTTGCCATACCATCAACCGTCATAATATCAATCGCGGTACCGAATACATCCCAGGCATCAAGTACTGTATGCGTCGGGTCAACTACTTCATAGCCGAGGGCTTCGACAACAATATCAGAAAAATCGAGGACTCGTACCGGGGATTTCCCCGCCCGAGCGCCGACACGAAGCTGAACCTCGCAGCAGGGACAGGTGGTAAGCACGATGTCAGCCTTGACTTCTTCAGCTTCTTTCATTCTGAAGATACCAATAGCATCAGCCGCCAACGGACGCCCGACACGGCTGATCACACTGCCACAGCAGAGACCATCCTCACGGTTATGCTCCATCTCGACCAGTTCAACGCCGGGTATGGCACGGAGAACCTCACGAGGCGGCTCATAAATTCCACCATGCCGGCCGATGTGGCAGGGGTCATGGTAGGTAAGCCGGCCGCCATCCTTGGGAACCTGCTTGAATTTGAGCTTGCCTTCTTTTACCAGGTCAGCCGTCACTTCGGTAATATGCCTTATCCTGATGTTATATTGAAGCCCCAATTTTTCTGACCACTCCCGGTAGTAGTGGTTAAAAGTAACCCAGCAGCCGGGGCAAGAGATAATAATCTCCTCAACACCGCGTTTGTTTAATTCGCTGATATTATGCTCCACTGCCTTGGCGAACAGGTCCCATTTACCGGCAGCGTAGAAAGGGATACCGCAACAGCTTTCGTCCTTCCCCAAGTAAACGAACTCGATGCCACCTTCTTTAAGAATGTGGACAGCATTCTGCGCAATACCGTTCTCAACATATGAGGCGGTGCACCCGGCCCAATAGGCTGTTTTACCCTTATCCAGAGGTTTAACATCATCCGGAAGCCACTTATCCCTTTCTTCGCGTGCTCCAGCCCAGATATTAGACTGGCGGACAAAGCTCGACCCCATCATTTCAAAGCCAGGGAAGGTATGATATCCCTTCTCCTGAATCACCAGGCCACGCATCTGATCCCACATCTGCTGGATTGGAATTTGCACCTGGCAGACCTGGTTGCAGCGCTGGCAAGTAGTGCAGAGCAAGAAGGAATCAAGCATCATCTGGTTAAACTCAGCCTTGCCCTCAAGATAGCGTCGCAGGAAGTACCAGCGACCCCGCGCTGTTTCACTTTCCCACTGGCGGCCATAGTACTGGTCGCAGACATCAATGCAGTAGCCGCATTGGGCACAGGAATAGGCTTCGTAGGCAATTTGAGGTGGTATCTTTTTGGCTAGCTTGGGTTTACGGCTAAACAGTGCCCTGCCCACAGCAAGGAACGGTTTGCCAATCCGAGCTAACCCTAAAGTCAGGTGTAAGAGTTTCGGATTTCGGTTTTCGGGCAGAATTTTGCCCGGATTCAGGATACCTTGAGGATCAGTTTTCTCTTTATACTCCAAAAGCCGTTTTACTTTCTCGTCACCAAGGTTTTGCCGGGCATAGCTGGTAAAGTAAAGCCCGGTAGAGTAAGGGCAACCACCGTGCTGGCAGGCAACATCAATAATCTCCATAGAGCGGGGAAATTCAAAGATGTAGGCGGCTGAGCGCTCGTCGCCAAGGAGATGCCCCAGCAGAGAAGCTTCTTCATGGCTAAGAAGCGTTACCGTGAGGGCAATATCCTGGAATTTCCGTTCTATTTCTTCAATTACTTTTTCGATGCGAAGTACAGGAACTGAGACAATAGCCTCGCTGGAGATTAAAGAGGGACCTAATCGCTTGAGTCTGATAGGATAAAACCGGTCACGCCATTCTTTTTCGGTTTTCTCTTTATCTTCAAGCTGACCCCGGTTTGACTCAATGATTTTCAGCAGAGACGGCTTAATATTCTCTTCTCGTGATACAGGGTAAACAAAAAGAGCCCGGCATCTTTCTTCCGGAATAATGTTATCGTGACCAATCGGCTCCTCATCTTCACTCCAGTGTGGTTTTATCCTGGCAGATGCAATCTCAGCCTCTTCCTGCTTGGTGACGAAAGCAGCATTAGAAAAGCTGAGATGCCACAAAGGAAGTGAGTTCTGATTAACCTCACGGACAACCTGCAAGAGGTTTCTCAGGTTAGGAAAAGAAGCAACTACTGGTATATCCTCCTCGGCTTTACGTGTCTTGACCAC
>SOKG01000055.1 GCA_004376205.1 Dehalococcoidia bacterium
GCCGAGCTGTCGTAACGTATCCGAAACAAATAGCCGCCACCAGCACCACTGTCTTCCCCTCCTCTTCGAGTTGGGTTATCCTTTCCTCCGCAGCCGACGTATCTATGCCTTTATCGGCGAGTAGCTTCCTGTTTGCTACCAGAATGGTAGTATCGTTGTATTTTGCCTCCACACCCTTGCCCGGTATAGCGAGGAAGCTCTCTACCTCCGGAATAGCTATTTCCCTTTCCTCAGCCCTACTGACAATGGCCTCGCTGAGATGGTGCTCCGAGCGTTTCTCAGCCGCAGCAGCCAGCCTTAGGATATCATCGGCGGAATCAGGATTGGAGAGCGGGATTATATCGGTGACCTCGGGTTTTCCTCTGGTCAGTGTTCCTGTCTTGTCGAAGACGATAGTATCTACCTTGCAGGCTCTCTCCAGAGTCTCTGCGTCCCTGATGAGGATGCCATTCTCTGCCCCCAGGCCGGTTCCTACTATTACCGCTGTAGGCGTAGCCAGGCCGAGGGCGCAGGGGCAGGCAACGATGACCACGGCGATAAATGCGGTGAGTGCGAAGATAAGCTCCGACCCCGACAGATACCAGGCCAGGAAGGTAATCACCCCAATGGCCAGAACAATGGGGACAAAATAGGCGGCTACGCTGTCCGCCAACCTCTGCACCGGTGCCTTGCTGCCCTGTGCTTCCTCCACCAGCCTCACAATCTGGGCAAGAGCGGTATCTTTGCCTACTTTGGTGGCTCTGAACTTGAGCCACCCGCTCTTGTTCATGGTGCCGCCTATGACCTCGTCATCGATGTTCTTCTCCACGGGGATGCTCTCCCCAGTCAAGAGCGATTGGTCAACCGAAGAGCTTCCCTCCAGGACTATCCCGTCCACGGGGATTCCGCTTCCCGGCTTCACTATGACCGCATCGCCAACGATAACTTCCTCTACCGGGATTTCCTGTTCCTTATTATCTCTAACTACCAGTGCGGTCTTGGGTTGTAGCTCGAGTAGCTTACGGATAGAGGCCGAAGTCCTCCCCTTAGCAACAGCCTCCAGCAACCTGCCCAGCAGGATGAACAGGATAAGCAGCCCTGCTACCTCATAATACATGTCATCCTTACCGTAGTCGGGATTGCCGCCCCAGATCAAAATTGACGTAGCCAGGCTATAGAGATAGGCGGTGCCGGTGCCCAGGGCGACGAGGGTATCCATACCGGCCCTGCGGTTTCTCACCACCGTCCTGAACCCCACAGTATAGAACTGGTAGCCAACGGCGATGATGGGTGTGGTGAGCAGCAATTGAAGCAAAGCCATGCTGCCATCGCTGAGGGAGGGAAGTGGCAGACCAACGTGATGCCCCATAGCAAAGTAGAGCAGTGGCAGGCCAAAGACTGCAGCCACAAGGACCTTAATCTTCAGTATCTTTATCTCCCTCTGACGCGCTTCTTTCTCCCGATCAACGGTGGTCTCTTCCACCGGCGTATAGCCAGCATCCTTTATCGCCTTTTTGATAGCTTCGCGATTGGTCAATGCCGGATCAAAGGCTACTATCGCCCTCTCATTGGCGAAAAGCTGGCTGGAGAGTATGCCCTTGACCCCCTTGAGCGCCGCCTCGACGGTGCCCACGCAGTGAGCGTTATCCATGCCAATCACCTTGAGATTGAGCGTCTCGCCCTCTTCCTTGATCACGCTGTAGCCTGCGTCCCCTACTGCCCGTTCCAGCGCTTGAGGAGTCGCTTCAGCTGGGTCGTATTCCACATACGCTCTCTCAGTGGCGAAGTTCACTGCAGCTTTGGACACTCCTTCCACCTTACTAAGGGAGCCCTCTATGGCAACCGCGCAGGAGGCGCAATGCATACCTTTTATGTTAAGTGTGGCCTTCTCCAAATGACCTTCGAGACCCCCTTCTCCCTCGGAGGGCTTTGTTTCGTCAGGTGAAGGCGCAGCCAAGCCTTTTTGAGAGAGGAACTTATCCCTGCAGCTCGGGCTACAGAAGTAGTAGGTCTGCCCCTCGTGCTCTGCACTGAGAGCCTTCTTCTCGTCCACCTCCATCCCGCATATCGGGTCTATCGCCATTATCAGCCATTACCTCCTAGACAGCTGCGCTCGCTGCTATGTAAGAGTTGTAGGGTGGGTGCAGCGTAGCGCAACCCACCATCAACCGCATCAAGGGTGGTGGGTTTCGTTTCACTCCACCTACCCTACCTTTCGCTACATTTTACGATTATACAAACCCAACATTACAAATGCGTTAACGCACCATTAAGTGACGCCATCAAGCAAAGTCATGCTCTTTGTGTTTCTGGGCAATAGTAGTTGCCAGACTATCCAGCGCCTTGAAATCGTCTTCTTTGGGGAAGCCTTTACAGAGCACTGGCTCCAGTATTTCTACCTTCAGGTT
>SOKG01000054.1 GCA_004376205.1 Dehalococcoidia bacterium
CTTCAAGTGCGTGGGCCCATAAGGGGCACCCACTCTTGTTTTTAATATGCGTCCTGTGCTACGATGAAAGCTGGGAGGACAGCATGAGGCTGGTGGCCAAGTGGCTCATTAACATAATCCTGATGCTGGTGGTCTTGGTAGCCGTCTTTGCCCTCATTTTGCCCAGTATCTTCGCCTCCAGGCTGGCGGTGGTGTACAGCGGCAGCATGGCTCCGGCCATGCCCAGGGGCGCGCTGGCGGTGATGGAGCCGGTGGACACGGCAACCATTAAGGTCGGCGACATCATCGCCTTCAACCCCGTCCGAGACCCGGAGACGACCGTGAGCCACCGCGTGATCGAGGTGCTCGATGGTGAAACGCTCAGCTTCCGCACCAAGGGCGATGCCAACAAGGACCCGGACACCGACGAGGTGGGCGCTGCGGAGGTCATCGGGAGGGTGCGCTTCAATATCTCAGACCTGGGCTATGTCCTCGAACGCATGGGACGTTACACCAGAAACAGGCTCGGCTTCGCCCTGTTGATCTGCCTCCCCACCATCGTGCTCGTCACCAGCGCCACCATGGACCTGAACTTCATGTTGAGTTCGGGGAAGAGAAGGGCCAGGCTGCGGAAGAAGATGATGGAGCGGCGGAAGAAAAGGAAGCTTCGCTGATGACCGCTCTGCTTGACAACGCCGCCAGATCTGAATACACTCGCCTGGCAAGGTGTCTGGATGAATAGATTTACTGGGAACGCATTCCGCTCCCCAACGGTGATGATGGTCTCGCTGATCGTGGTCTTCCTTTTGCTCCTGGGCTCAGGAATTGGCGTCTGGAAAGCCTTCGCCACACCCGCTGTGAGGGAAGAGCAGGTTGCGCTGGTGAGTTACGAGCATAGGGGAGAATTCGACTACCTTGTCTATCTGAAGCCAGCGGCCACGCAGGTGACAAGTCCAGCATACTTCAGGAAGATTATCGATACCATGGATGTCAGCTTCAGCTACGTGTTTACGCCGGACGAACCGGTGACTCAGGTCACTGAGGAGGTGGAGATAAGCGTGGTCTTGGCGTCCCCAGGAAACTGGCAGAAGGAGCTGATTCTGGTGCCCAGAACCTCAAAAACAGGGAACTTCACCATACCCGTTCCCCTGAACCTAAGTGAGATTCAAGCGGTGGCGGCAACGATTGCCCAGGAGATAGGGGTCTATGGATCAACCGATGTCACGCTAAAGGCCAGTGTCCATGTAGTCGCTGACACAGGTTCGGGGAGGCTCGAGGATGACTTCGTTCAAACGATCGGCGTAGAGGCGGAAGGAGCTACTCTGCAGTGGGTTGGCAACCTGGGCGTAGTTCAGAAGGGCTTCTACGAGCAGTTGAGGTATGAGCATCGGGGACGGTTCGATTACACCATCAAGCTGAAGCCGAACACGCTTTTCGGGCCCGTAACACTCAAATCAGACAGCCACCTGCAGCCCCCTGCAACCCTCGCCCCAGGAGAAAGCTACGATACGACTAAGATCGAGTTTATGGATGGGACCTTCTCCTACCAATTTGATTGTGACCAGCCGCTGACTCAAGACTGGGCGACGGTGGAGGTGACAGGTGGCGTGCGAAATCCAGGATATTGGGCGAGGACCTTTACCCTGGTGCCCGAGCGCCAAGAAAGGGGAGACTTCACCACAACCTTTGCTGTGGACGCCGCTGCGTTCACCAACTTGATCAATACAGCGGTGCAGCAAACAGGTAGCTCTGCGTCGTCGTACAACTTGTTTATCACCGCCAATGTCCACATGTTTGGGGAGACGGATTACGGGACGATAGATGAGCGCTTCAGCCAGAGCCTGACTGGAACGTTAGCTGCACCTACTATAACCTGGGACAGCGCCTTAGACCGGTCGCAGTCTGGCTCGATCAGAGAGACTGTGACTGTCCTCAACTCGGTGTGGCCAGCAAGGGTAGGCGCAATTTTCGGATTGCTGCTGGCTGTGCTACTTGCTTACTATGTTGTATGGAACTATGCGCATGTTAAGCCCGTAGCACTCACCGGGGTTGAGGCAGAGGCTAGGCGAGCCAGGAAGAAACACAAGAACGTGATTGTGGATGTTGAGGATTTGCCGCAATTCTTGGCTTCATTCAGTAGGGTGGCATCGGTGGGCTCGCTTGAGGAGTTGGTCAATATTGCCGATGCACTTCTCAAGCCTGTGATTCACAAGGCTGAGCCAGGGAAGCACATCTATCGAGTCATTGATGGCGTTACAGAATATGAGTATGTGGTCCGGGATCAGGAAGTGCGTGAGGAGGGTGAAGCACTAGGCAAGGATAGAGCATCGAAGTGAGTCCCCGGCACAGTGGCGCTTCTCCTTTCTACAATTGCTTCACCGTCTCCCTCGCAGGTTTCAGGTC
>SOKG01000309.1 GCA_004376205.1 Dehalococcoidia bacterium
GCCTCACTGGTTGCCCCCAAAAAGCATTTCGTGTTGGCTGGCTGCTCGGTAATCTGGTTCTCCTTTCTTTACACAATATGGTTTTCGAGCGTTGGTTTGGTGACTTGGAATACGATGAAGGGATCTACTGCGCAGCAGACAGGCCAACATCTAACTGGAGTTTTCAGACGCTCATAGCAGCACTGAATGTGAGAGGTAGAGGAAAAGGCAAGGTGAGCGCGGCAGCAGCTAGGGAATTGGGACTGATTGGCCGTAAGCGAGCAACCTCTGCACTAATCTCGGCCCTCAAGAATGTGCACGGAGATGATTCTGCCGAGGTACGTGAGGCTGCTGCTCACGCACTTGGCAAAATCGGCGATGAACGAGCCACCGAGCCGCTAATAGCAGCACTTCGAGATAAACACAAATACGTACGCCTAGCAACTGTGGACGCATTAGCCAATATAGGCAACGGACAAGCGATCGAAGCACTCATCTCAGCCCTCAAGGATGAGTATTGGCTGGTACGCAAAGCCGCTGCCGAGAGGCTGGGGAGTATTGGAGCTTCACAGGTGGTATTGCCGCTTCTCCTAGGGCTCGATGATGGAAGTCCAGTGGTGCGTAATGCCTGTCGAGAAGCACTGGGTCGAATAATTGAATGCGATGATACGGAAATCCACCAAGATTAGGATCGATTCAACGTCCAAAATAGATGTTGTGTGTGGAATTGGCTGATGGAGATGTATCACTTTGTGACAGAGTGGTTCTTCCAGGTCCCCGTCGAACAGGTTTGGGAAGAGACAGCCAACATCGAGGCCTATCCTACATGGTGGAAGAACCTCAAGAAAGCCAAGATGCGTGGTCCTGAATCCAAATTACAGCTAGGCTCAGTGGCTGATTGTGAGGTTAAAGGTGCACTTTCTTTCAGCCTTCGCTTCACGGTTGAAGTGACGACCTTTGAGCCTCCTCATCTCGTAGAGATCAAGTCTACGGGGGATCTCGTGGGGACTGGGAAATGGATCCTGGAATCCAAAGACAACGGCACCCAATCTACGTTTTATTGGGATGTAGGCACAACCAATCCAATCCTCAATATCCTGGCAAAAATCCCTTTCGTTAAACCAATACTAGAGAAGAGCCACGACGATGTAATGACTAAGGGATATGAGATCGTAAAAGCCAGAATTGAAGGGTAGACTGCAAGAAAGGTTCCGTTTTTGGTTTGCGCCTTGGTTGGCCATCAAAAAAATAACACTGGCTTCAAGTTTCGGGGTTAATGTAGTCGCTGCTCGGGATGGGATGAGGTTCGACCTGGCACAGCTCAGCCAGTATTGACCGCAGCTTTAGTTTTCGGCATAGCCCCTTAACAAAAGTGAGCTGGTTGAAGTATGGAAATGATAGATTGAGGAATGTCGGAAAGCCTCTAAATTCTGATTCCCCATTTCCGGGCATAGGCTTGGCTCAGCCTCAGGAAATTCTCCTCAAAGGGAGCTGAAGTGATCCCATCCGCCGTCATGAGCAAGGCATCCTCTCTATTATCCGTGTAATAGGCGCGTCGAGTTCCTGCTTCAACGAAACCATATTTTTTGTAGAGAGCCTGAGCTGTCTTGTTACTGAAGCGCACCTCAAGCGTAATGAACCGGGCGTTGCGCTCTATAGCAAGCTTGATAACCGAGATAACCAAAAGCTCACCAACGCCCCGCTGTCGATAGGCCTCACGCACTGCTATGTTGGCCAGATGAGCTTCATCGGCCATGAACCAGACGGCGGCAAATCCCAGGATGCGCTGCCTCGGAGCTATTCGGTCCGCTTCCGGTCTGAACAGGCGTCTCAGACTGGATCTCAGTGTCTCAAGCTTTGATTTGGAAGATCGGACGTTGCAATCTGCACCCTCAGGCTCACCGTCCAGCCGTTTACTCTCATATAGTCCTTCGTAGACTACGAGGTGATGGGTCAAGCTGCTACTCTTTAGCTCCCGCCTGAAATTGGTGGCAGGCCAGGGTGGGGGGAAGGCTTCCCGTTCGATCCCGGAGGCCTGGGGGATATCCTCTAGTTCCATCGGCCTAACGGACAGGGTCATCGCACCTACCAAATCTGCGACCTACAAGCTGCTCGGGCTAGGCTTTGCTAAACATTCTACCATATTGGAGCGGAGCTTTCCTGGCTCTCCGTAGTACTATCATGTTGAAGCTAACCTGGATTGGCAACCGATAAGCACAAACCTTGACAAAGAAGCTGCTAGCTGGCATACTGAAACCAGGTAAATCACCCCCTAGCTGCTGGTTAACGAGGTTAAGAGGCACTGTGAAACCCCTGCGAACACTACGCTTCGTCCACGGCCACAAGGCAAATGTTATCCGAAAACACTCCCCCCGCTCTCTTTCCACTGATACCCTCGTCCTCGATTCGGAAGGTTCAATACCTGGTAGGCTGTTCAGGGAGGGCAGGCAATGCTGCCTGGCGAGGCAGACGCTCAACTTCACGATACAGCCCGATAGCGATCATATGCATCCTGGTACCAATAGAGTCACAGGAGCCGACATCTCTCGGATCAAGTTATTGTCGAGAAAGGCTCGTGGGATAGAATCAATGAGAAGTCAGGCAAAGAAAGGAGCAGCCTGATGGCAACGGTATTCGATCGTCTCAAAGAATTAAGGGAGAGGGAGGAAAAGGAGAGGGCATTAGGTGGCCCGAAGCGGATTGAGAAGCAGCATCAGGCTGGAAAGCTAACGGCAAGGCAGAGGCTCGACCTCCTGTTCGACCCCGGAAGCTTCTGCGAGCTCGATATGTTTGTTCGCCATCGCTGCACCGATTTCGATATGCAGGAAGCCTTTATCGCTGCCGAAGGGGTAGTCACCGGCTACGGCACAGTAAATGGTCGCCCCGTATGCGCCTATTCCCAGGATTTTACCTCCAGAGGGGGAACTCTGGGAGAGATGCACGCAAAGAAGATATGCAAGGTCATGGACCTGGCTGTGCGCATGGGGACTCCAGTTATTGGCTTCAACGATTCGGGTGGTGCCCGCATTCAGGAGGGCGTTGATGCTCTCTCGGGATATGGCAGCATATTCTTCCGTAACTCCTGTGCCTCAGGGGTTATCCCCCAGCTCTCAGCGATAATGGGCCCTACCGCCGGAGGAGCGGTATATTCCCCTGCCATGACAGACTGGCTTTTCATGGTTAAGAAAACCAGCTACATGTTTATCACAGGTCCGGATGTCATCAAGACAGTGAGTGGGGAGGAGATCGATTTTGAGGGCCTAGGTGGTGCTGAGGTACACAACATCAAGAGTGGGGTGGCACATTTCGCCTGTGAGAGCGATAACCATGCCATCGAGATGATTAAGGAGCTGCTCAGCTATTTGCCTTCTAACAATATGGAAGACCCTCCCCTCCTTGATACTGGAGATGATCCCAACCGCACCGCACCCAACCTCGATACTATAGTTCCCGATAGTGCTCGCCAAAGCTACGATATGAAGGATGTCATCCTATCCATAGTGGATAATGGGGCAGTCCTGGAACCGCATTCCCTATATGCTGGGAATATGATCGTCTGTTTCGCTCGCCTGAATGGAAGAACCGTGGGCATCATCGCCAACCAGCCCCTGTTTATTGCCGGCAGTCTGGATGTCAACGCTTCTGACAAAGCAACTCGCTTCATCAGGTTTTGCGATGCTTTCAATATCCCCTTGCTCACCATTGTCGATGTCCCCGGATATCTGCCCGGCACCGACCAGGAGTGGTCTGGAATAATAAGGCATGGTGCCAAGCTCTTGTGGTGCTATTCGGAAGCCACAGTCCCCAAGATCACCTTGATCGTACGCAAGGCTTATGGTGGTGCCTACCTGGCAATGTGTGCTAAGGAACTCGGCGCCGATATGGTCTTGGCCTGGCCCACCGCTGAGATCGCAGTCATGGGTGCCGAAGGAGCCACCAAAATTATTCATCGCCGCGAGATCTCGGAAGCCGCCGATGCCGAGGCCAAGTTGCAAGAGAAGGTTCAAGAATACTGTGATCTGTTCTATAACCCCTATATTGCAGCATCTCGAGGGTTGGTAGACGAAGTTATTATGCCGAGTGAGACTCGTCCCAAGATAATCGCAGCCCTGGATTTCCTGTCCAGCAAGCGCGAAACCAGGCCACCTAAGAAACATGGAAATATCCCGGTGTGAAGCTATGAATATAGCACTGAAGCCTGGGAAAGACAGAAAAAAGGTTGTGGCGGCCATTATAGCTGGCGTATCCGCCTGCATTGAGGAGGAAGAGGGAACTCGTGGGCCAATTATGCCGAGGCGAAGGCCAGCTATGGCGGTGAACCTTTGGCCTGTTTTAGGACGAGAGGAGATAATGAGAATGCGGACTTTGTGGCAACGAAGAATAGTCTGAAAAGGAGGCAGAGGTCATGGTTGGAATCGGAGAAGGTCCCATCCTGGCAAAAGACTTGACCACCGAGGAAACAAAAACAAGGCCAAAAGCAAACAACCCGGTCAAAATCTGCGATACCACCTTTCGCGATGGACACCAATCCTCACTCGCTACCAGGATGTGGACTGAGGATATGGAGCCCATCGCTCCAGAAATGAATAAGTGTGGCTTCTACTCCATGGAGGTTTGGGGGGGGGCCACATTCGATGTCCCCCACCGCTTCCTGGGTGAAGACCCCTGGGAGAGGCCCCGCCTGCTGAAAAAGCTCATGCCGGATACTCCACTTCAGATGTTGTTGCGAGGACAGAACCTGGTCGCCTATCGAAACCACCCCGATGATCTGGTGAGGGCCTTTGTCCACCACGCCGCCGAGGTAGGGATCGACATCTTCCGGGTGTTTGACGCCGTGAACGATGAGCGCAATCACGAAATGGCCTACAAAGCTATCAAGGAAACCGGCAAACACATTCAAGGGGCAGTATGTTATTCACTAACCCAGCCCAGGATGGGCGGATCAGTGTACAATCTCGATTATTATGTTAACAAATCCCTTATCCTCCAGGACATGGGAGCTGACTCAATCTGCATTAAGGACCAGGCTGGGTTAATATCCCCCTATGATGCCTATGAGCTGATCAAAGCCCTCAAGGAGGTTCTGAAGGTCCCTGTGGAGCTGCATACCCACTATACCAGTGGGCAAGCTTCCATGTCTCTGCTAAAGGCCATCGAAGCTGGGGTCGATATCATCGATACCGCCTTAGCTCCTTTCGCTCTTCGTTCCTCCCAACCAGCCATTGAGCCAATAGTAGTTGCCCTTTATGGAACCGATAGAGATACCGGGCTCGATATCGAGCAACTATGCAAGTGTGGGGAGATGGTGGAGCAAATCGCTCCCAAATACAGGGATTTCGTGGACACTTCCAAGATGGCGGTTATCGACGCCGGAGTGTTGATCCATCAGATTCCAGGGGGAATGACCACTAACCTAGTGTCCCAGTTGAAACAAGCTGATGCCCTTGACAGGTTGGGCGACTGCCAAAAGATGACGGCCAAGACCCGAGCGGAGCTCGGTTATCCCCCCCTGGTTACCCCGACAAGCCAGATTGTAGGTGCCCAAGCCGTGCAGAATGTCCTTGTCGGACCTTACGAGATCATCTCTAAAGAGGTGAAGGACTACTGTTGGGGGCTCTATGGAAAGCCACCAGCCCCAATTGATCCCGAGATCCAGAAGATGGTTCTCAAGGGCTACGAGAGAGGCGAGGAGCCCATCACTTGCCGTGCTGCCGACATGGTTGAACCCGAACTGGAGAAGGCCAAGGAGGAAGCCAAGGATATTGCTAAGGACATCGGAGATACACTTCTCTACGCCCTCTATCCCACTACTGGGATGAGGTTCCTGAGATGGAAGTATGGTTTGGACACAACGATTCCCGATGATTGGAAGCCTCCTCGGGCGCCAAAGACCCTGGAGGATGTGAAGAAAGAGGACGAGCTAATTGCCAAGGCCTTAGCAGGAAAGCTTGTAGAGAGGGTGGAGAAGGAGGTTCCTGCCAAAGGACCAGGCGTCAGAACCTTCAATGTCTACGTCGAGGACGAATACTACAAAGTAGAAGTGGAGCCAACCGGCGCAGCAGCTATCACGGGGCCTGTTGCTGGCCCTGCTCCCAGAGTGGCGCAGCCTGCACCCAGGCCGGAAGCTGCGACGGCAAGCGAACCAGCTCCGGTGGTTGTTGCCGAAGGAGAAGTCACCGTGCTCGTCCCTATGCCAGGGACAGTGGTCAGATATGTCGTGAATGTAGGGGATCATGTCAAGGCAGGGGACATTGTAGTTATGCTGGAAGCGATGAAGATGGAGAATGCCATCCCCACTCCTGCTGACGGTGTGATTAAGGCACTAAACTTTGGGCCAGGAGCCTCAGTGAAAAAGGGCGATGTGCTGGCGGTGATCGCTAAGTAGTACAGAGGTCAGCTTGGTAATGGGCCTTTGCTTGCTTTGGCGAATGTGAAGGCTATGGGAAGGACTCTGGCTGAGAGGATTCTCAGTGAAAAGGCAGGAATTGATGCAAAGGGTGGCGACATCGTTGTCAGTCCTGTTGACCTCGTTTTCGCCCAGGATGGCACCGCCCCTCTGGCGATAAAGCAGTTCCAGGCATGTGGCTTCGACCGTCTGGCCAATCCCGCGGCTTCCATCTTCTTCCTCGACCATAACGCTCCTACTCCAACCAAGGAACTATCCAACGACCACCTGCTCATCCGTGATTTCGCCAGGCAAACCGGCGCACGGCTATCTGACGTTGGGGAAGGCATCTGCCACCAGGTGATCGCTGAGTCCTACGCTGGTCCTGGTGACATAATTATTGGCGCAGATTCTCATACGGTTACCGCCGGGGCGCTGGGTGCCTTCGCCACCGGCTTGGGCTCCACCGACATAGCCATTGCTCTTGCTTTGGGAAAGACCTGGTTCCGTGTACCGCAGAGCATAAAGGTGATGGTTAGCGGTGGCCTCCAAAAAGGCGTATCAGCCAAAGATTTGATCCTCTACCTGATTGGGAACATCGGTGCCGATGGGGCTACCTATATGTCTCTGGAGTTTTGTGGTGAGACCGTAGGGAATATGACAATATCGCAGCGGCTCACCATCGCCAACATGGTTGTGGAGGCTGGAGCCAAGACAGGGCTTTTCCCCGCTGACGAAACCAGCAGGAATTACCTGGAGAGCCGTGGTCGAGGGCATAGCTACCGCCCTCTTCAGCCTGACCCCGATGCCACCTACGAGCGGATTATTGAAATCGACGCTGCTAGCTTGGAGCCTATGGTGGCGAAGCCGCATGCGGTGGATAACACTGCTTCTGTAGCAGAGGTTGAGGGTACCAAGGTGCAGCAGGTATTCATCGGTACCTGTACCAACGGGCGCCTCGACGACCTTGAGGTAGCAGCGGAGATTCTTAAGGGAAGGAAGTGCCATCCCAATACCAGGCTGCTGGTGACGCCTGCCTCAAGAGAGGTTCTCATTGAGGCGGTCAAAGCCGGGCATATTCAGGCCTTGCTTGAGGCCGGGGCTATTATCCTGCCCCCAGGCTGTGCCGGCTGCGTTGGAGTTCATCAGGGAATACTGGGGGATGGAGAGGTCTGCCTCTCCACCGCCAACCGCAATTTCAAGGGGAGGATGGGCAACCCCAATTCCTTCATATATCTGGCAAGTCCCGCAACCGCTGCTGCATCCGCCTTAAGCGGCGAGATCAGCGATCCCAGGAGGATCATGTAAATGCTCAGAGGCTATGTGCTTAAGCTGGGCGACAATATCTCCACCGATCACATTCAACCCGGGCGATACAGCTACCTCAGGAGCAATCTTCCCGAGCTGGCAAAGCATGTCCTGGAGGACGTCGATCCCACGTTCATTTCAAGAGTGCGAAAAGGCGACTTTGTGGTCGCTGGCAGAAACTTCGGATTGGGCTCGAGCAGGGAGCACGCCCCCCTGATTATTAAGCTTGCGGGAGTGAGCGCTGTCCTGGCCAAGTCGGCAGCACGCATCTTCTTCAGGAATGCCATAAACGTCGGGCTGCCGGTGCTCATCTGCGATACCGACCGGATAAGCGATGGCGACGAGCTTGAGGTTGACCTGGCAGCAGGCACCATCGTAGACCTCACCAACGGGGCCCATCTCACCTTCGGCAAGATTCCCGAGGTGATGCTCAACATATTGAATGAAGGTGGGCTGGTGCCCTATATTAAGAAATACGGCGATTTCATAATAACGAGTAGTGGATAGTGGATAGTTAGCTACAATCAAAGCTACCGCTTTGCAATGGAGACAGCTTAATGCCCTACACTATATCGCTAATACCCGGCGACGGCATCGGCCCTGAGATCACCGAGGCCACCAGGAGAGTCCTTGAGGCCACGGGTGTGGCCATCGACTGGGACGTTCAAGAGGTAGGAGAGACTGCGCTGGAGAAGTATGGCACTCCCCTGCCTGAAGAGGTGCTCCGGTCTATCAAGAAGAATAAGGTAGCGCTCAAGGGCCCGGTGACCACACCTGTAGGAAAGGGCTTCATGAGCGTGAATGTCGCCCTGCCTCAGGAG
>SOKG01000234.1 GCA_004376205.1 Dehalococcoidia bacterium
AGATGAGCGCCCCCTCTACCACCTCCCCCTTAAACTCATCACGGCGGTAGAGCAGAAGGATCAGAGGGCCAATCAGTGCTACGCCCAACAATGTGAGAAAGTAAGGATCCATGTCAGATAGGCCAAAGGTGTGCACCGAGGACAGGAAATCACTCCTGGTGAGAAACGTCCCGAATATCGTGAGGTTGAAGGTAAGGATGATCAGCACCATGTTCCAGGCCTTGAACATCCCCCTCTTGCGCTGCAGCACGCTCGCGTGAAGAACAGCGGTGGCCATCAACCAGGGCATGAGGCCCGCGTTCTCCACCGGGTCCCAGCCCCAGTACCCGCCCCAGCCAAGCTCCGTGTAGGCCCACCAGGCACCGATGAGGTTGCCCAGCCCGAGGAGAAGCCAGGAGATTAGAACCCACCTTCTCACTGTCGTGAGCCATTCCCCACCCACCCTTCTGGTTATAAGGGCCGCTATAGCGAACGCAAAGGGGATGGCGAAGCCGACATACCCGGCGAGAAGCACAGGCGGGTGCAACACCATCCCTACGTTCTCAAGCAATGGATTCAGCCCGTGCCCGTCTGCCGGCAAGACAGAGAGTTCGGCAAAGGGGTTGGCAACGAAGACCAGCAGCACCAGAAAGAAGGCCTCGATGGCCATGATGACCGAGGACGCAAAAGGCATGAGTTCCCTGTTTCGAGCTCGGTTTTGAACGTTGGCCACCACGGCGAATATCGAGAGCAACCAGGCCCAGAAGAGGAGAGAGCCCTCATTTCCAGCATAGAACGATGTCAGGAGGTAGAGCGGGGACATATCCCGGCTACTGTGGTCGGCAACATAGCTTAGATGAAAGTCATGGCTGAATAAGGCATAGAGCAGGAGGGCTACTGATAACGAGAGCAGACCGCACACGGCAAACACGGCAATTCTGGCGCTGGAGATTAGTTTGGGGTAGCCTAGTTTACCGCCCAAGAACGACGCCGCTGCTGAGAAGAGGGAGATTTCCAGAGCCAGGAAGAGGACGACAAAACCTGATGTGCTCATATAACTGTCCTAGCTCCAGGGGTGTCATTCCCGGGGCACGTACTTTGAGGGGCACTTGGCCAGGATGTCATCCGCTAGGAAGACTCCGTCCTGATCATACTTGCCACAGACAACCACCTCTCGACCCGCCTGGAAGGTATCAGGGACAACCCCATGGTAAACGACAGGCAGGCTCTCACCCTGGTCGACCAGGGTGAACCTCAAGGTCTGCGTATCGAGTTCCCAGTCCACGGAGCCATCAGCCACCTGCCCTGCTACCCGGATCTCCTTGCCCGACAGCGATGCTGAGTCTTCCTTCAACTCGGTAACAGTGTAATAGTAGATAGAGCCTTCTCGAAGGCCGCTATAGAGGAGGAAGCCTATTGCAGCCAGAATCAGTGCGCCGCCGACAAGATACCTCGTCCGAACCATTCCTCATCCTAGCAGTATAATCGGCCCCAGGCTGCAGCGGTCAGACCTTATGTGAACAGGCATTCGCTCACGCCTATTCAAACCAGGTAGTTGACCCTCACCTTCTTGTATTCCTTGACGCTGAACAGCAGTACGTTGTCTTTGAGGCCAGTCTCGCGCGATACCTTGTCCGCTACCGCCTCGCAGGCCTCATTGGTATGGGAGTGCACCATACAGAACAGATTGTACGGCCAGAGCGGGTTGATCTTCCGCTCGTAGCAATGACTCACCGCCGTGAGTCCGGCGAGCATCTTGGCCGCCACCTGCACCTTATCCAGCGAGGCTATCCAGCAGACCATGGCGTTAGCTGTATAGCCAACAGCCCTATGATTTATGGAGGCGCCGTACCGTCGCATGATGCCACGCTGCAACAATGATCGGCACTGAGCCAGGAACTCATCTGTCTCCATTCCTAGGCGCGCCGACACCTCGTCGAACGGCCTCTGGACCAATGGCAGGTCCTGTTGTAGCTCGTTGATCAGTACACGGTCGGCATGAGAGAGTTCAGCGTTTCCGCGAGGGAAACTGCCATGGCCGCCGCTGTTGTCGGGGATCGGACACTCTCCACCACTAGCATCGAAATATGCCCCGATCTTGTATGTTCTCAACGTTGGCAGATCGAAAACCACCTCGGCTCCCATGAGGTCTCTCAGTCTCTCCAACTCCGCCTCCATATCGACCTCGCCCGAAACCGACAACGTTGACCATAGATTGAACCTATGGTCGCGCTGATAGCAGTGTCCCACCCCTGGTTGTTCGCAAAGGACCTGCGCCGCTACATCCAGGCGACTCTCCCTCACCCCGGCTGCCACCAGCGTGGTCTTGTAGCCCAGAGCCCTCGCATTGAATACGGGGCTTATGAGCCGAACGATTCCTTGGTTCTTCATGCCCTGGATCCGATGGACTACGTCCTCACCACTGATACCGAGCGCCCGTCCCAACACGGCAAAAGGCTCACTCTTCAGGGGAAACTGCGCCTGGATGCAGTTGAGTAGCCTCCCGTCAATGCTATCAAGACCTGTTTCCAAATACCAATACCTCGCTATGGAGACGAATTCAACGCAGATTGCCCCGCCATACCTGACTGCTGCCCGCAATACGCCACGCGATGGCCTTTGATGAGGAGGTCGTATGCCTTGGCACAATGGCCAGGACCATTCCCTGCTTGGGTAATCTGATCCCAAAGGGAAACGCCTTCGGCGGCGTGTTCTTCCATCTATTGTCTTCAGATTCTACTCTACACCAATGTAGCGCTCAATGCAAATGACGTTGTCGTTCGCATCACCGCTGATGGATGACAAGCCTTCCTTGAGTGTGTTTCTACACTTCCAGGACTTCCTTCTCCCGCCTGAACCCGGTCTCAGCTCTCAGCTAAGAGTTCATGTCCCATGACCCCTGCGGACAACTGTCAGAAGCCATTGACAACCTGTAGTCATGAGTTTACATTGTCATAAAAGTGGAATCAATGAAGGATCAGCCTGTGACGAGCGACTGGACTTCACGGGTATGGTTCTCCGTTACCTCGTGACTCACAGCACTGGTTTCCGTATGGCACTTGGGACACGTCTCATGGCCCTTCTCAAAAGCAGCAGCTTCATATTCATGCTCGCCATGGCCGCAGGCTTCGCATTCGGCGGAGGCGCGTCCTACACAGAGCCTGCCTTAGTGCCAGTGCTTGCCCTGATTATGACCGTTTCTATAATGGGTGTCTCTTCCAGAATATTCCTGAATTTCAAGGAGATACTGCTTCCTGTCCTAGCCGCCCTCGCACTGAATTACATTGTCTTGAGTGGCGCGTTCATAGGGCTGTCATTCCTCATTATTAGCGACTCCGAGTTGCATACCGGCTTCGTACTTCTGGCTGCAGGGCCTCCTGCTGTTGCTGTGATACCTTTGACTAATCTCCTGGGCGGAAATACCAAGTTCTCATTAGTTGGAAATGTGGCTGCATATATTGCGGCGCTCGCCATAACCCCAGCGATTAGCATATTGTTCTTGGGGACCAACTTTATCGAGCCTACCAGGCTGCTCACAACACTCGCCGAGCTAATAGTTGCGCCGATCATCATCTCCAGGATACTAAGGCGCATGCCCATAGTGTCGACCATAGAAAGGTGGAGAGGACCTGTGGTGAACTGGGGCTTTTTCTTGGTAATCTATACGATTGTTGGGCTTAACAGGGATGCTTTTCTGCAGGAGCCTTACACGTTGCTACTCGTATCTGCTATCGCCTTCGCCAGCACGTTTGTCCTTGCCGAAGTGATCAACCGTATATCGGCAGCTTTGGGCGTGGCGAAGGCAGACAGGATCAGCCTTCTGCTATTGGGCACCAGGAAGAATAATGGTATGGTCGGGGCTATTGCGCTTGTTTTTTTCACTTCCAGAGCTGCAATCCCTGTCGCAGTGGTGTCTGCCTTCACCATACTGCACTTCGTGTGGCTAACCTGGTGGGTCAAGAGGATGCGCTAGATCGAAGCAGCAGCCACTCATCGCCCATCGCCCACGAGAACCCAGCATCACTCATCTTCAGGTGTGAGCCATAGCCACCCCCTCCAACGAGACCGGTATGTGTCCCGAAAGAGGAACGCTGGCTCGCCACTTTCTTCGAGGCTTTGACCAAGGGGACTCTTTCTCCTACACCTCGTTGAAGCGCTTCGTTTTCCCTAAAAGCACACCACTTCAGCAGCGTTTTGTCGCGGACAGAGCAAAAAGGGGCGCCAGACGGTCTAAGAATGATGGGCCGCCTGAGCTACGGCGGCAAGTGAACCGGGCGGACCTTTTTCATTTGAATCCGGTGGCTGCGCCAGCACAGGCCCGAAAAAGGAACATTTTACCTGGACCGATTTCTGGGAGGCAGGTCAATCTGCTTCACAGGAGTTTCTTGACATCAAAATGAGGTTTGTCTATCATGTTGACTATCGCCAATCCGCATAGGAGAATGTCCTTATTACACAGTTGGACGGGAGGGCTGCATATGAAATTGAGTGATCTATTTAACATGAAGGACTCCAAATATCGCACTATAGTCACCGTGGGGCCAAATGAAACCATCTCGGTGGCTATCCAGAAGCTGGTAGAGCACGACAGAGGGTCGCTTCCAGTTTGCAACGACAAGGGCGAGCTGGTGGGGGTTGTTAGTGAAAGAGACATAGTGAGAAAGTACTTCGCTCGCAGCGATGCCTTTGCCAAAATGAAGATACAAGATATCATGTCGAAACAAGTGGTTATAGGAAATCCGGAAGATGATGTGGGTTACGCCATCAGTGTAATGAAGCAGAAAAGGATTAGGCACCTCCCCATCGTGGAGAATCGAAAGGTGATGGGGATGATCTCCATGCGAGATCTGCTTGGAGAGCAACTCGAAGAGTATAAGGTGCAGGTCCGCTTTTTGGGTGATTACATTTCGGGGGGCCACGGCTAGTCTAACTTTACACCCTTGCCGCCTAGCCCCCCCCGTGACCAGCCCCCAATCATTGTACCACTTCTAAAGTTAGACCTGACCAGTCTGTATGGCTTCTGGAGCCGGAGGCCGATACCCCAAAGAGCTGTGTGATCCAATCCGAGTGCATTCGGTCCCCATGTCTCGTGAGAATGGTTCCTTTTTTAGATTCCCCCAAGTTTAACTTTTACTACTTATGAAAAAAGGTCCGCACATAAATATGTTGACCTTAGCTTCATCTGAGCGCTCTGGTACTTGCTGCCTTCGCACCTTTTTCCCCTACGTTCCCCACGAGAATAAGCCGGTATGTGGTATAGTACACTGGCTACTGAAACGAGCCTTCACGCCTTAACCGTTCGCGTCCTCAGCTCAATATCCGGCAACCTGGCTGCTCCGGTGTAATATGGCTTATCCTGCCCTCGTACCGCTCCCTGTGCTCCTAATCAGCTGCTGTGGTCACCTGAGAGCGGAAGCTCGCGCATCTTGACAAAAAACAGGCAAGGGGCTATCATCAGCCCGCCACGTGAACAACGCCCGACTGATTCTCTCAAGCATTGACACGAGGCCCCTTGCCTGCATCTCAAATCCGGTATTAAGGTAAGAGTGCCACATAGTAGTATTAGTAAGACAAGAGACGGGGAGGCCATGAGAAGAAGGATTAAGAAAGCGGCAGTGCTTGGTGCCGGGATAATGGGGAGCAGGATAGCTGCCCTCCTGGCAGGTGTGGACATACCTACATACCTTCTGGATATCATCCCCAAGGAGCTGGATGACCAGGACGTCAAAAAAGGGCTGACCAAGGAATCTCCTGAGTTCAGGAACAAGCTCGCCCAAATGGGCATACGGAATACTATTGGGACGCGCCCACCAGCAATGTACATTGCCGAGGATGTCAAGCTCATCACACCGGGCAACTTCGAGGACCATTTGCCTTGGCTTTCGGAGGTTGACTGGATTATCGAGGGAGTAGTGGAGGATTTGGGGATAAAGAAGGAGCTGCTGCGAAAGGTTGAGCCATATATGAAGCCTGGCGCCATCCTCAGCACGAACACCTCTGGACTGTCGATAGAGAGGATATCGGAAGAGCTGTCAGCGGAGACCAGAGCACATTCTATGGTGACACACTTCTTTAACCCCCCGAGGCACATGAAGCTCCTTGAGATCGTACCCGGGAAATCTACAGACAAAGACTTGCTGTCTTTTGTGGCAGACTTCTGCGAGAAGCGACTGGGCAAGAGCATTGTCTTCGCCAAAGACACACCAAACTTCATTGCCAATAGAATCGGCGCCCATGCCGTGATAGGCGTCATGAGGACCATGGTGGAGGACGGCTATACCATAGAGGAAGCGGATGCCATAACCGGCCCCCCTACGGGCAGGCCGAAGAGCGCCTCCTTTAGAACATCGGATATGGTGGGGCTGGACACCTTTATCAAGGTGGCACAGAATGTCTCTGACAACGTAGAGGACGCAGCGGAGAAGGAAGCCTTCGCTGTTCCCCAGTTTGTCAAGCAGATGGTGGAGAGCGGTCTTCTGGGAGACAAGACACAACAGGGATTCTACAAGAAGGTGGCAGGCCCCGAAGGCTCGCAGATATATGCCCTGGACTACAACAGCATGGACTACGTGCCACAGAGGAAACCCGACCTACCCATTCTGGATGAACTCAGAAAAGTAGCCGATCCGGCAACAAGGCTACAGACTCTGGTGTATTCAGAGGACAGGGCCGGTCTTTTTGCCTGGAAGACGCTCAAGAGGATGCTACTCTACTGTGCTGCCAAGGTCCCCGAGATAGCGGATGACATATTGAGTGTGGATCGGGCTATGAGGTGGGGATACAACTGGGAGCTCGGCCCCTTTGAGACCTGGGATGCCATAGGCCTCAGAAAGTCTGTGGAGAGAATGGAAAAGGAGGGGGAGAAGATACCGGAGAAGATAGAGCGGATGCTCGTCTCGGGAAGGGAGCGGTTCTATGAGAAGCGGGACGGGAGAAGCTACCATTTTGACTTCGGGAAAGCGGACTATGTGGAAATCGAAGAGAAGCCGCAAATCATCCTTCTCCCTTCGCTAAAGGAGAGAACGAAGCTGATCAAGTCCAATGCGGGAGCAAGCCTGGTGGACATGGGAGACGGCGTCGCCTGCCTGGAATTCCATTCCCCGAACAATGTCATTGATTCCGATGTTATTCAGATGATGGGCGAGAGTGTAGCAGAGGTGGAGGAGAACTTCGAGGGGCTTGTAATCGGCAATCAGGGCACTAACTTCTGCGTCGGGGCAGACGTGAGACAGGTTTTCGTCGCGGCTCAGAACAAGGAGTGGGATAGCCTGGAGCTTGCGATAAGGCAGCTTCAACGGGCGTTGATGGCTATGAAGTACTCAGAGAAGCCAGTCGTGGCCGCACCTTTTCGCATGACCCTGGGTGGGGGATGTGAGGTATGCATGGCGGCGAGCATGGTGAGAGCTCATGTCGAGGCCTATATGGGGCAGGTGGAGTTGGGGGTGGGGGTTATTCCCGCAGGAGGGGGCTGCAAGGAGATGCTCCTGAGAGCCACGGACTGGGTGCCCGAGAGTATTCCCAGTGCGGTTCCTGGCGGGACAAAACCTGACCTTCTCCCCTATGTCACGAGGGTTTTCGAAACCATTGCCATGGCCAAGGTATCCACCTGCGCGCAAGAAGCCAGGGGGCTCGGCTTCATACGCCCGCACGACAAGATCACAATGAACTTGGAGCAACTGCTGTACGATGCCAAGCAATCGGTACTCAACCTGGTCAAGGAGGGCTACCGCCCGCCCAGGCCGAGAGACGAGATCAGGGTGACCGGCAGGACCGGGATGGCTCTCCTGGAGCTCCTGGTCTATCTGCTGCAGGGAGGGTTGTACATAACCGACCATGACGCCGTGATCACGAAGAAGCTGGCGTACGTGCTCACGGGCGGCGATGTGGACCACAATACCCTGGTGACGGAGGAATACCTGCTGGACCTGGAAAGGGAGGCCTTCCTCTCCCTGTGCGGGGAGGAGAAGACCCAGGCCAGGATGAAACACTTTATTGAGACCAACAAGACGCTGAGGAACTAGCCCCCAACGACAAGGAGATAACAGGATGAGGGAAGCAGTAATAGTATCAGCAGTGCGGACAGCCCTGGCGAGGGCGATAACGGGCTCCTTCAGAAACACAAGGCCTGAGCACACTGCTGCAGAGGCGGTCAAAGAAGCGGTCAGAAGGGCCAGTGGGCTGAGACCCGAGGATATAGATGATCTGGTCATGGGCTGCTCCTTTCCCGAGGCTGAGATGGGGATGAATCTGGGCAGGGTCATCGCCCTAAAGGCGGGGCTATCCTCACAGGTGCCGGGAATGACGGTGAACAGGTACTGTGCCTCGGGGCTGGAGGCCATTGCCATCGCCTGCCAGCGGATCATGTGCGGCTTCGCAGACGCAATGGTGGCAGCGGGGGTGGAGAATATGACCCTTGTGCCGATGG
>SOKG01000039.1 GCA_004376205.1 Dehalococcoidia bacterium
ACCAGCACCCGCTTGCCAAAGAGAGGCTGGTTATCAAACCAGCGGAGTCTCTCTCGTAGACTTACTACCTCCCCGACTACGATAACAGCCGGCGGGCTGAAGTCGCTCTCGGCGGCCACGGCAGCGATATTGTCCAGGTTGCCCATCAGTATCCGCTGGCGGGGGCCGGTGCCCTCTTGGATGACAGCCACTGGGGTAGAACGCTGAGCGGCCATTTCCGGTCAGTTCCTCCGCTATTTGCTCCAAGTTACCCATACCCATGAGGAAAACCAAGGTGTCAACACCTGTGGCTAGCTTATCCCAGGCAATGCTCGATCTGTCCTTGGTAGGGTCCTCGTGGCCAGTGACCACCGCCATCGATGATGCCAGCCCACGGTGGGTAACGGAGATGCCAGCGTAAGCAGGAACAGCGGTCGAGGCGTTGCCCCCAGGAACTACTTCGAAGGAGATACCTGCGTTAGCCAGGGCCTCAGCCTTCTCTGTTTGGAGCAAAGCCAGTTTGCTACCTCGTGAGCCGACAATCAATTGCTTTGCTGCCGCCGAATCCCTAGTCCTCCAGGCCGAAAACCTTCCGGGCGACTTCAATATGATTGCCGTTGTACTTCTTGAGGCATGAGATGGGGCTGTGCAGCAGCTTCTTTACGATGGCCCTGGTCATGGCGTCCAGCCGCTCTCGGTCCTCTGCGGATAGGCCGGGGATCTCTTCCAGGGTTCTCGCCAGTTGGGTTGTGCGTATCTCTTCAGCCTTGCCCACCAGGGCCTTGATCATGGGCGCCATATCGCGCGAATTGCGCCAGTCGATAAACCTGCTGACCTCATCCTCGATGATGGCCGCTGCCTTATCTGCCTCCCGCTCCCTGAGCTCGCGGTTTGCCTTCACCACTGAGCTGAGATCGTCAATGTCATGCAGGATGACCCCCTCGACATCCCTCACCGCTGGGTCGATGTCCCGGGGTACTGCGATGTCGATGAGCAGAATGGGTTGCGATGAGCGCGCTCCCACCGCCTGGCGAATAGCCTCGGGCTCTATGATGTAATGGGGAGCCCCACTACAGCTGATCAAGATGTCGGCGCGGCCCAGGGCCTCCCCGAGTTGGTGTAAGGGGACGGCCGTTCCCCCAACCTCGGATGCCAGGGCAGCAGCCTTGGTGTAGGAGCGATTGGTGACCGTCACCTGGCATGTCCCGATCTTGACCAGGGCCTTGGCCACCAGAGCCCCCGCCTCGCCAGCCCCAACCAGCAATACCTGGCAGCGCTTAAGATTGCCGAAATGGCTCTTCGCCAGCGCCACCGCTGCTGAGCTTACGGAGGCGGCATTCCTGCTGATGTCGGTCTCTTCCCGCACCCGCCTGCCCACACCCACCGCCTGCTGGAACAGCTCGAGCAAGGGAGAGGCGATGAGACCACCCGCTTTAGCCTCCTCCAATGCCTGCCTCACCTGACCCAGGACCTCATACTCACCCACTATCATGGACTCCAGCCCAGCCGCTACCCGGAACAGATGCCTCACTGCATCTCCCTCATCCAGGGTGTAGAGGTAGGGTGAGAGCTCCTTCACTGGTATCCCGCTGTGCGCGCCCAGGAATTCGAAGACCCCGTCGAAGGAAGGATGTCCATTAGATGTGGCATATACCTCGGTGCGGTTGCAGGTGGAGAGAATGATGCCATGGGGGATACGGTCGGATAGCGCCTCCAAAGCCTCCCCGAGATGCCCCGGGCTGAAGGCTACCCTCTCCCGGATGGGCACCGGCGCTGTCTTGTGATTCAGTCCTACCAGAATAATCCGTTCCATTATGCTCCTAGTGGTCACTCGTCTGCAGTCCCCTTGGGCCCCCTCCAACGACCACGCATCTCATGCCCTTGAGATCCAGAAAGATAGGATAGTAGTCTGGCATCAATGCTCCTTCACTCGGTGAAGTACCTGAGGCTGCGTTTCAGATATTCCTTTGCGCTATGGAGCAGGACATAGTTTTCGATTCCGGTTTCTTCGGATATCAGTCGTGCTATGGAGCGCGATTCCTCCTCAGTGTGGCTGTGGATCACGGCATATAGATTGTAGGGCCACTGGGGAGCGGTTTGCCTTTCGTAGCAGTGGCTCACCTGGCGATGGCCTGCTATGGCCTGCCCGACCTGGTCTATGCTCTCGGGTGCTACCACCCAGCAGGACATGGCATTAACCACAAATCCAGCCCTCCTGTGGTTGAGGCGAGCGCCATAGCGCCTCATGACCCCCCTTTCCCTGAGACCAGCTGTCCTGTCCACCAACTCGTTGACCTCCCGGCCTAGACGCGTGGCCATCTCATCGAAAGGCAGCCTGACCAGTGGTAGGTCTT
>SOKG01000283.1 GCA_004376205.1 Dehalococcoidia bacterium
GCCCAGCGCTCGCATGTACTTTAGGCCGCTCTCCCTGACCAGCGGGTGACCACTGCTTGCGTGCCAGAACTCGGTCTTGACTCCTGTCTCAGCGAGGATTTCGTAGATCCTGTGGCTAGAGAAGTTGTTGGTCTCACGACAGAGTTGCACCACGTCTGGAAGAGTCATGTGGAGAGCATAAACACCGGCCGTCTTTTGGATCTTGTAGTCGCGCGGCTCCAGAAATGTCGTGGGCCAGAGCTCTCGAATAGCGTACCAGTAGTTCAGCAGTATCTTGCCCACGTCCTCGTCGCTCAGCCGTTTAATAAACGCGTCCTTGAGGGCGGACTCCATCGAAGCCACCATCGTGTGCTGGCCGATGAGTTGGTTGGACACAGCCTTGTGGCCGGCAACCTTCACCTTCTGGAACCAGGGGCTGTCAGGGGTGTTGCGGAGAAGGTCGCAGAGCTTTGCCGCCCTGGCCCGCAAATAGCTCCGTTCCCCTTCTTTACTCAGGATCGCGGCCCCCTCCAGTTCCCACATCCGGAGGAGATGATGGTCGACCATATCGGTCGGCACTCCCTTATGCCGGGTATTTATGATGTGGAAGTGCCGCATCTCCTCATAGCTATCGATTCCTTCCACGATGGTTACCGGCAGAAAGTAGTCCTTGGCCCGCTCCACAGAATCCTTGTTGAAGGCATACTCAAGGCCGTAGAGTCGATGCTGGCCATCCACCACCCACAGAGTGACAGACTGGGGGATCGCCAGCACACCCGGTTGCGGTACCCCATCGTTGACTTTGTCGACATAGGTCTCCGGCTGGAACTCCGCTCGGTTCGGCTGACGAATACACAGAAGGATAGAGATGGGCAGTATGCCCTCCTCATGCTGGATGAAGGCTGAGACTTGCTTGAGTCTCGCCTTCATTAGAGGTCGCTGATATCCTCTGGGATTGTCCTCCCGAAAGTAGTCCACCCGGCACTGCTGCAGCAACTGGCTAACGGGAACGACGGTTAGGTACAGGTTCACCCTTCCCTCTTTCTGCTGGAAGCGAAGAGCCTGCACCTTGAAGGCTACAGGGTTGCGGTTGAAAGCATCCTTGAGAGCGCCTACAACCCGAGAAATGATGCGGCCGCCGTTGTTCGCCATGGCGTTCTCCTTGAAGCCCAGAGAATCTCAAGGCGCCGACGGCCTAGGCATCGGTATGGGGGATACTCTGCCCCATCCGCTAGGCCCAAGGATGCTCGCCAGGTGTCAAGGAGGCCAGTTGATAGGCAGCAACCGAGGCTTACTTAAATATTAAGGGGTCTCCATCCGTTGTCAATACTTCCCCGACAATTTCTCGCCATTCCGCTGATCTCTTGGCGAGCGGGCTAGCGAGCCCCTGTCATCACGATGACCTCTGTAATGCCCCCAGCCTCAGTGGCCGCCATCCAGGCAGCGGACTTGCGGCTGTCCTTGCTCCAGACCGCCACGCGGACTTTCATCCCCGCCTCATCCACGTCAAAGGTGAGTTCCGTGGTCCACCCCTGGAACTTATCGTTGTAGAAGTCGACGACCTGATCGGCCGAATCATTGGTCTCGAAGGCCCTGTAGCGCATGTTCCCCCTGAACTTGTGCGGTTCGAGGGGCTCCTCGCCGAGCAGCGCTATGGGGAAAGTACCACGGTTGCCGGTCTTGACGTCTTCGGCGTCTGGGTACTTATCGATCTCCGGCGCGTCCTCCTCGCAGCCGACGGCCAGCAGGAGGAAGGCGGCAGCGACCAGCGTTACCAGTGGCAGGAGCCAAGTTCGGAGTCTCATGTGACACCCCCTGAAAATCACACCGCGGACGGTCAGAGGGATTATAACCCCTGCCGCGAGCGCCAACAACCGTCACGCTGGCCAGCGCCCATCATCACCGTGACGATTGTGGAGCAATAGCAGCCTACGGCGATCTTCCCAGCTGGAATGGAAAGAGGCCCTGGCTATGTCGCCCGGGGCCTCCCCATCTCTCGACGGCCACTCCTCACCCTATGGCTGGCGCTTATCCGCCAGGGGCGGTTTGCGGCACCATGTTGCTCTTGGCTTCTGCTACTGGCGAGCTCCCATGGCAACGACCACGCTAGTCGTTCCCTCGTCCTCGAGGGCCGCCAGCCAAGCGGCGGTATTCCCGTCGTCCTTGCTCCAGCCCACCACCTCGCCCTTCTGGCCCAACTCCTCCATGCTGAACTTCCATTCCTCTTTCCAGCCCTTGAACTCCTTCTTGTAGAAGTCGAGAACCTTCTCAGGGGAGTCGCTGGTCTGGTAGATGGTGTACTGGACAGCGCCGTAGTCCTCGGGCTCGAGGCCCCCATCGCCGACTA
>SOKG01000144.1 GCA_004376205.1 Dehalococcoidia bacterium
GGGCTATTCGTCGCTCCCCGTGGCGTGGCGGGGGCTGCGCAAGATGGAGCAGATAATCCGCGAGGAGATGGATGCCGCCGGTGGGCAGGAGCTGAGTATGCCCGTCCTCCAGCCCCTGGAGATGTGGGAGGAAAGCGGGCGTGACCTCGCTTTCGGCAAAGGGCTGTTTACCCTGCAGGACCGCCGGGAGCGCAAGCTCGTGCTCGCTCCAACACACGAGGAGGTGATTACCGATCTCGCCCGGCGCAACGTAAGAAGCTACCGAGACCTCCCTTTGATGCTTTACCAGATTCAGACCAAGTTCCGCGATGAACCCCGTCCCCGTGGTGGGCTGGTGAGGGTTCGTGAGTTCACCATGAAGGACCTCTATAGCTTCGACGCTGATGATGATGCTCTCGACCTCAGCTACCAGAAAATGCTTCAGGCCTACACGAATACCTATGCCCGCTGCGGTCTTGAAACCGTGGTAGTCGAGGCCGATAGCGGCGCTATCGGTGGCAAGGGCTCTCACGAGTTCATGGTGATCGCCGAAACTGGAGAGGACGAGATTATCTACTGTAGTGGCTGCGACTATGCGGCCAATGCGGAGAAGGCAGCGAGTGCCAAGTCGAGGTTGGAGGAGGAATCACTTCTGCCTCTTGAGGAGGTGGCTACCCCCGGAGCCAAGACCATCGAGGAGGTAGCTAGTTTCCTCGGCGTGTCCAAGAACCGCACTCTGAAGGCTGTTTTCTACTCGTCAGATGGCGAGCTGGTCTTTGTCACAATAAGGGGTGACCTCGAGGTAAACGAGGTCAAGCTAAAGAACGCGCTCAAGTGCTCCGAGTTAAGACTGGCCAATGACGAGGAGGTGCGGGGGGCAGGGCTGGTGGCGGGATCGGCATCGGCGGTGGGGCTGAGTGGAGTCAAGGTCGTCGCCGATGACTCGATAACACTGGGGCAAAACTTCGTTGTCGGCGCCAACAAGGTGGATACACATCTCAGGGGCGCTAATCACCCTCGCGACTTCAAGGTGGACCTGATGGCCGATATCGCCCTGGCTGAAGCAGGACATCGCTGTACCAAGTGCGGCAGCGAGCTGCAGTCAATGCGCGGCATTGAAGTAGGTCATATCTTCAAGCTGGGGACCGTCTTTAGCGAGATGCAGGGGGCGTTTTACCTTGATCGGGACGGCAATCAGAAACCGCTGGTGATGGGTTGCTACGGGATCGGCATTGGGCGGCTCCTGGCGGCGGCTATCGAGCAGAACCACGACGAAAAGGGCATTATCTGGCCTGTCCCCATAGCGCCCTACCATATCTATCTTTGCACCCTGGGCACGGACGATCCGGAGGTAGTCTCGGCTGCGGAGAAGCTCTACGCTGATCTCGAAGAGAAGGGGTTTGAGGTGCTCTTCGACGATCGCATCGAATCGGCAGGGGTCAAGTTCAACGATGCTGACCTCCTGGGAGTGCCTGTACGAGTCGTTGTCAGCCAGCGTACTCTAAAGTCAAATGGCGCTGAACTAAAACTGCGCAGAGAAAAGGAAACTGAGCTGGTGTCGATGGGAGAAGTCTCAAGCAAGCTTGAGTCTCTGCTAAAATGACACGATTTTCAGCGTTTTGGCTCGAGTACGACCATTGACAAATGAGGCGGCTGGTGGTACTATTCATATACGGAGCCAAGAGGCGCCGAGTCTGACTGGAGGAGGTGCGCATGAGGCTTCACAAACTATATGGAGTGTGGGAGGTTGACAAGTGAGGCCCTGCTGCGAGGCAGGGCAGGCTGACCTCGGGCTCGGCCCGACAAAGTATGAAGGAGGCCAGTCTTAAGTAAGAGGCCCTGTTCGGTGGTGAACATCGAAAGGAGCTGAGTCCGAGAAAAAACCAAAAAAAGAGAATCAAGCAGTGGAGGGCACTTCCCAAAGTGCCCTCCACCTTATTTATTCATGAGGCGTGATGGCACTGAAGGCTTATGGCATTGGAGTAGGACTGTGTTAACGTTGGTATGCCTTGACAACTCCGTTGAAATAGGATAAAAGGTACAACACCAGCGCCAAAGCGGCTCAAGAGAATCAGCACGGAATCCCTAAGTAAGCTGTGTGTGCCTCTTTTTGCTCTGCGCCCCTTGAGGAGCAGACCTGCGTAGCGGTCACAGGTGCCATTAGGCGAGAAACGGCATCTGGCCTGCTTGATCAGACGTGCATTCAGAAAGGTTGCTAGCCCACCCACCTGCGTTTTTCCCTAGCTTGCAGAGCTGCGAGCAATAGTCTATAGGACAGAGTAACCAAGGAAAGGAGGACAGCAGACGTGCTTTACCTGTATGAGACCACCTACCCGTTCACGGGCGTGATCGATGAGTACGTGGATGTCATGGGCACGGATTTGATTCCTGGCTTGAGCCGTCACATGACGGTGCTCGGCGTTTTCAGGATCGCTTTTCGACACCGCGAGACCTTCTTTTTATCCGAGCTGCCAAAGGGCGTAGAAACCTTCGAAGGTTTGTCTAGCTTCGTTATGCATGAGCGCGATGGACTGTCGTGGCACCGCGAAGGTTTCAGGTACCGGGACGAGTGGTTTGACAGCATGCTTGAGGGTCTTCCCTTCGCACCCACGGCGGCGACAATCAAAGAGCGCCAAAAGAAGGGGGATTTCACCGGGAACACGCTGTACTATCGCTTAATCTACAATGTCATGCCCTGGAAGCTGGACGAGTTCCTGGAGGCCTTTGAAAAGGAACTGGTGCCCATGGAGGAGAAGCGGGGAATGAAGCTGGCGGGTTGCTACCGCTGGTTTGGCGCGTGTGGGGAGTCCGGCGAGATCATAAGCCTGTGGTCGCTGAAGGACTGGGCGCACTGGGGCCAGATACGAGAGGCACATATCAAGGCCCCGGAGTCTCGGCGGTGGATGGAGAAGGTGTCGAGCTTGTGTGCGGAGTGGAGCTGTAAGTTCTTGATCCCCGTTCCTTACTCTTTGCTTCACTAGGGCCAGGACAAAGCGACGGGAATCTCAGTGATCTGGAGGGATGTATCATGCTTTACCTGTATGAGAGCATAACGATTGTTTCACGGTTTCAGGAGGAGTTCTGGAAGGTGATGGGCGCTGACTATGTGCCCGATGCGGAGCAGAACGGGCTGCGCCTGGTCGGGATGTTCATGGTTGGCATCCATTATAACGAGAATCTGGCGCTCTGGGAGGTAGATGACTGGGCAGCCCTTGACCGGATACAGGAGTTTCACGATAAGGACCCCCTGGCGAAGGTCTGGGAGCGGGAGGCTGTCGACTACCGAGCTGACTGGGTGGGCAAAGTGCTGGAGCCCGCGCCTTTCTCTCCTACCCTGGCCCAGATCAAGGAGGGAGACTACAAAGCCACCATATACTTGCACACTCTGGCGCGGGTTGTGCCTGGCAAGGTTGACGAGTACATAGATGCCATCGGCAAGGAGTTCATGCCCATGGCACAAACCTGGGGGATGAAGCTGGTGGGATGTTACCATGCGGTGGCAGGGACTGCCAGCAGCGGTGAGGTCATCAACATCTGGACAGCAGGCAATATCCATGGCGATTGGGTCAAGATTCGCGAGGCATCCTTGAATGACCCGGCGTATAAGGAGTGGGAGGCCAAGGCAGGGAAATGGCGTCCCAAGGTGGTCTATAGATTCCTCTATGGCCTGGTCCCGTACTCACCTTTGCGCACTCCATTTCTGCCGGACGAAGCAGCAGCAGAGGTGAGAACGGTGGCCATGCCTGAGGTGGAATGGGGTAAGGACTGAGCCACCGGCGCAGGATTCGGACGGCAATCACTACGGGTGGTGCCTGGACCATACAGACAAAAGGAGGATAGAACGATGGCTCAGATTAATGGAGGCGAGGCGCTGGTGCGTTGTCTCATCGAAGAAGGTGTACGCTATGTGTTCGGCATTCCCGGCCACCCTCAGCTTACTCCCATCACCGACGCCATATACCGTTTGGGGAATGATGCTGGGATCAAGTTCATCACCACCCGCCATGAACAGGCAGCAGCACACATGGCAGATGCCTGGGGGCGTGTCACCGGCAAGCCCGGGGTGTGCCTGGGCACGGCAGGGCCAGGGGTTGCTGACCTTGTGCCCGGCGTCTACGCTGCCTGGGCCGATTCGGTACCCATGGTAGTCTTGGGCGGGCAGAACCAGACCTGGCGCTGCTACCCTGAGCATGGCTCCACGCAGGGTCTGTATCAGGTACCACAGATGGCTCCCATCACCAAATGGCGGGCTCTGGTGAACGACGTGCGACGTATGCCCCATCTGGTGCAGATGGCATTCCGCGCGGCCACATCCGGCCGCCCGGCCCCCGTGTACCTGGACCTGCCCTCCAACGTGGTTTGCGATAAGCTGGATACCGATGAATACCCTATCCTGCCGCCGCAGCGCTACCGTGCCACCACACCTCCGGTGGCCGATGCGCATCTCATCGAGCAGGCGGCGGAATTGCTGGCGAATGCCCAGTGGGCGCTTATTCATACTGGCGGAGGAGTCCTGCGGTCTGGCGCGTCGGCAGAGGTGGTGGAGCTGGCGGAATATCTCTCGGCCGCGGTGACCACTAGCCTCGGCGCACGGGGAGCCGTCCCCGAGGACCATCCCCTGTGCCTGATCGCCGGGACTGCCTTAGGCGCGCTGAAAGCCCAGGCTGCGGCCGACGTGGTGCTTCTGGTGGGTGGTCGCCTGGGGGATTTGGACTTTTGGGGAAAGCCCCCGGTATGGGGTGAAGTGGACAAGCAACGTTTCATACAGGTTGACATAGAGCCACAGAACATCGGCCTTAATCGGCCTGTGGACCTGGCCCTGTTAGGGGATGCCAAGGGCACCCTGCGCGCCCTGCTGGAGGCGGTCAAGGCACGGACAGGGCCCAAGGCGGAGAACCCCCAGTTCAATGATGCCCGGCAGGACCAGGCAGTCTGGATGGCTGGCTGGGAGGAAGGCGCCCGTTCTGACAAGGCGCCCATCCACCCGCTGCGCCTCATGCGCGAGGTGCGCGACTTCTTCCCCCGCCAGGCCATCTGCGCTCAGGATGGGGGCACCACATCGGTTTGGGCCTTTTACCAGAACCGCATCTATGAGCCTCGTACCTTTCTCCATGCTAGCGATTCAGGACATCTGGGGTCGGGGGTGCCCTATGCCATTGGTGCCAAGCTGGCCCGTCCCGACACCCCCGTCTACTGCATCACCGGCGATGGTTCCTTCGGTCTGAATGCTATGGAGATGGAAACAGCGCGGCGGGAGAATGCACCAATTGTAGTCATCATCGCCAACGATTGCTCCTGGGGAATGATCAAAGGTTGCCAGAAGCTGGTCTACGAAGAGCGCTACTGCGGCGTGGACTTCACCGACGTCCGCTATGACAAACTGGCCGAGGCCCTTGGCTGCTACGGTGAGCGGGTCACTGAGCCTGGGCAGATTCAGCCTGCTCTGCAGCGCGCGGTGGACTCTGGGCTGCCAGCAGTGCTGGACGTGATTGTGGATCAGGAAGTGCACCTGGTGCCGCCGGATTTGGCGGTACTGGGTAGCATTTGGGGAGAGGGGCTTGACATGGGCACTTGATCGTGAAACCGGCCACCGCTATAGACTCAACATAGATCGGCGTAGCGCCTTGCTGCTTGTTGACTCCTTCAGAAGGGACCCGAAATGAAGGCCTTACAATTCTCTGTTACAGTTCCACAATTCGCTGCATTGAAGGTCTTGGGGAGCATAAGCAGACGGTTCTACTACCAGGGTCCCCTCGCCACAGTACGGCTTGTTGACATCCCGGAGCCAACATTGCCCTCCCCCGACTGGGTAAAGCTCAGGACATTCGTGTGTGGGTTCTGTGGCAGCGATGTTAACCTCATTCTCTTGAGGGATTCCCCAACGGCAACCCCTTTTACCTCGTTCCCCTGCACCCTGGGCCATGAGTTCTGTGGCGAGATCATCGAGGTTGGAAGCAATGTTGATGGAATAGAGACAGGAGATGTGGTGACAGTTGCCCCGAACCTGAGCTGCTCGGCGCGAGGGATTGAACCTGAATGTCGAAGCTGTCAGATGGGTAGACCGAGCAACTGCGAAAACTATGCTGAGGGCGTTCTTTCTCCAGGTATGTTCGCGGGTATATGTCGCGACATTGGGGGAGGCTTTGCACCATCTGTTGTGGCACATAAGAGTCAGGTTTTCAAATTGCCCGGCCAAATAACAGCCGAAGAAGGCGCCATGATAGAACCGTTTGCTTGCGCTCTCCAGGCGGTGCTCGATAATATGCCTGACAAGGAAGACCGGGTCCTTGTTATCGGGGGCGGCGTGATGGGCAGCCTTATCGTTCAATCCATGCGTGCCCTCGACATAGACTGTTCTATCGCGGTGTCGGAGCCCTCGCAGTTCCATGCGGAGCTGACATCCAGAGTAGGGGCGGACCATCTGATTACAGATTGTGACGTCTTATGTCATACAGAAGACATCACCGGCGCCAAGGCATACAAGCCTATGTTGGGTAAGGACATCCTTATGGGTGGGTTCTCAAAGATTTTTGACGTCGTAGGTAGCGCCGAGACACTCAACGCCAGTATGAGGGCGCTGAGTACGAGGGGGGTATTAAGTGTGGTGGGGATTGGCAAGGACGTGAAGCTCGATCTCACACCCCTTTGGCTGAAGCTCCAGACCATAAAGGGTGTCTATACCTATGGCTATACTGATGTGGATAATGAGAGAAAACACATCTTTGATATAGCTATTGATTTCGTGAAGCGCAAAAGGGTTGATCTTGGGTCAATGGTGACCCATACATTCTCTCTCGAAGACTACAGGGGTATGATAGAAGTCAACCTGAACAAGCCAAAACACAGGGCAGTAAAGACAGTGGTTTCCTTTCCTTTATGACACTCGGTGGCTAGCAGCGACTTCCTCTCAGTTTGGGCAGTCTTGGTAGGGCAGGGAGCTGGAGGTATGAGAAGGAAACCCGTTAGGTATAGCCGTAGCCATATCTATGACCAATGGGCGGGACTTAATGCGTTTGCCAATACGGAGTTCCGGCTTTGGGTGTAGGATTCAAGTGACCTGAACTGCAAAGGGAGAAACAGAAGTCAGCGGTTCATCTGCTGATTGTCACTTCGATTCGTGCGACGGGTGGTTCGCCTGGTTTATGTTGACGATCACCAGTATTGTGGCTCGGTTTCGTCACAGGTGCGGCTTCCTTTACCTCGGGCAGGTCTTCGAGCATATCAATAAGTCGGGTAGGACTCCGCAAGAAGAGTCTGATTATGACACCTTTACCTGCTGAGCCCGCGACATCCATGACCGTGACCTGGCGAGCCTTTGTCAACCGTCTATGCAATTTCAGCAGTCTGCTCGCAGCTACCGGGGGGAGGATGGCCAGCTCTACATTGCCACTGTGGAGCGCAGGGCTTTCCTTTTCGTCTGCTTCTTCTTGACCAAGCGAGATCTGCTCTTGCATTTCTTCACTCACTGTGTCTGCTGGTGCGGGTACAGCAGCTTTGGTCCCGGATGGTTGGGGGGCTTTGCTTTCTTCTGAGTTTGAAAGCAATTCCTCAAGGACTCTCCTAGCAACCTCTCCTATTGCACTTTCTGCTATTATCCCGCTTGCCGGTAGCCGCTGCCCCGCTTCTCGCCTGATAAGCGCCGCCTCTTCTTCAACTCTCCCCTTAGCTTCTGTGACAATTCTGGAAGCTTCCTCTTCGCCAAGGCGTTTGATCTCCTCCGCCTTTTCCTTCGCAGCTTCTATGATGTCCTTCGCCTCTTGTTCAGCTAATGATAGCTTTTCTCGTGAAAGCTCTTCAGTTCTTGGCTGCGCTTGAGCTACGATGCTCTCAGCTTCTGCCCTGGCTTTCTCGTTTGCCGCTTGGAGCATATCCCGAGCGCGCAGTTCGGATGCCGTGATTCTGTCGAGAGAGTTCTTTTCAGCTTCGGCGATGATTCTTTCCGCCTCTGCTTTGGTTTTCTCCTCTGCCTGGATGACAATTTCCCTAGCCTTCTCGTTTGCCGCTTGCCTTGTTTCTATCTTCATTCTCTTTGCTTGTTTGGTAGCCTCGATTACGGCGTTTTCCGCAAGCCTTTTGAGCGAATCAACGTGTTCCAGTTTGTTAGATAGCTCGCTATTCTGCTCGATGAGTCTGCCGACGAAAGCGAATACTTCGGCTTCGTCCAGGCCATCCTTGACGATTCGGAATTGTCGCCCCCAGATCTCCTTCACCTTACCATCTTTTCTTAACATAATGATTATTACCCTTGTTTTCTTTACCTAGGGCCCTCAAGGTCTAAGGTTGAAAGCATTTCCTGATAAATCCTTCCAAACTTCGCT
>SOKG01000114.1 GCA_004376205.1 Dehalococcoidia bacterium
GCCGGATTCTTCCATTATGTCAAGGAAGAGGTAGGTAAGATCGTTGACGGCATCCTTTCCCTCTCGGTCCATGCCTCCTACTATCGCCGCCTGCACCACCAGGTAGCCCCCGTGGTACTGGCTGACCTTCTCCGAGAGCAGGAAGACGTGCTCGGTAGCCTTGGCAGAGAAGCAAAGCAGAAGTTCGCGGGCTCGCTCGCGGGTGATTCTGCCTTCCTCCAGGTCACGCCGGTAGTAAGGATAGAGATACTGGTCCATCCTCCCAAAGGAGATAGCGGAGTTGAGTCCCTCCAGGTTCGCTGCCATATGGGTTGTCCATAGGGACTGCAGGGCTTCATGAAAGGTCTCCGCCGGGCTATATGGGACCTTGTAGCAGATACGCGCTATTTCCTTGAGTTCGGCGGCGCGCCCGGCGTCTTTTTCCTCAGCCGCTAGGCGCTCGGCCTCCTGTGCGAGACGTCCAGAGTAGTCAACGAGGCCCTCGCAGGCGATGCGCGCTGCACGGTGGAAGTCTTCGTCTTTCCCCTCAAAAGACTCCAGATAACCCTTCACACCCAGCTTGAGCATCCTTTCGTAGTTGGGAAGAAAGTGTCCGATGCCGCCTGCCTCGTTGATTATGTAGTAGGTGCCGCCGAGCTGTTCTACTACGTAGCGCAGAAACTGTGGCAGACGTGGATAGAAGGCGCGAAAAGGCATGTTTCGAACAAGCCAATAGGGGAACACACGAAAGAGCAGCTTCAAACGGTCGCGCCAAGCTATACGCAGGGGGGTGGTCTTCCTCCTGCCTATCCACAGCAAGTCGCTGCCCATGAAAACCCCGCTCAGTTCAGGTTGGATAAGGGCTGAGATGCGCTTGCTGCCCATGTTGCCTGCGATCAGCTCATCGGGATAGATGCGCACCGATTTGTGCCTCAGAAGGTGGCGCAGGGCCTTGGCCTTGCGAATCACCATGGGCTCACTTCGATCGTCGTGACGCTTAAAGTAGTCAGTGATGAGATATGCCCGCTCCGGGCAGAGGCAGACCGGGGTGGAGAAGAGTTCCTGCTTTATACGCTTGAAGCGCAGCGATTCACCTTTCTCGTCAAGGGTTTCAACATGTTCTCTCACACCTACTCCTCCATCCCCTCATACTATAACATATCATGAGTTATCGATGACTCCGAATCTCATTGAAAAGGTAATAGGACCATATCGCGGATTGACTTAGCGCTGCCTCTTTGTTAGGCTTACCCCGAATACGATGCTTTTGAGACTTGCGCTCCTGTTCGTTCTTACGCCACTCGTTGAGCTGGCAATCCTCGTCTATTTAGGAACCATCATAGGCGCTTTGTATACCATACTCATTGTGGTGGCGACAGGTATCCTTGGAGCCTTTATGGCCAGGAATCAGGGCTTGGCGGCCCTTTCCAGAATTCGCGGCAGCATTGAGCGCGGAATCATACCCTCCGACGAGATATTTGACGGAGCCTTGATTCTAGTGGGTGGCTTGTTGTTGCTTGCACCTGGGGTAATTACAGACGTCATCGGTTTTGCGGTGTTGGTTCCTCAAACAAGGCGTATCATTGGAAGGTGGCTTCGCGGCTTGATACGTCGCAGGATTCAGAGGGGAGAAATCCGCTATTGGGAGGTGCAGTAGGTTCCTGATGAGAGCGCTTATTGTTCATTTTCGCTCTGCTCCCGCTAGGGGATCACAAGACAAGCGAGTAAATGTGGACCCGCTCGACTCAGCGGGCACAGACGGCGTTTCCCTGGAGATAGCGAAACGCCAAGCCCTCCTCGAAGCGATGGGCCATCAGGTGGCGATTTGCTCGGCATACGATTGGGCGGATTTCCCCATACCTGCATTGGAGTTCGACCGTGAAGGAGTGGCGACGATAGTGCGGAATCTATTTGGGCCCGGGATTATCGACTTTGCCAGCGAAGCTGAGATCAGGAGCATGTTTGATGTCTCTCGCCTGGACTTGAAACGGCAGTTGGGCAAGGTAATCGAGGATTTCGCGCCCGATCTGCTCTTTGTACATAACGTGCTCTCCCTCCCTGTTCACCCTGCGGCCACGGTGAGTCTAACTGAGCTACTTCGAGAGATGCAGCTACCCTGTGCCGCGATCCATCACGATATTCTCAGCGAAGGGGCCTACAAATTCACCCCAACCTGCGACCTCGCCAAGTTGATCCTTGAGGGATATTACCCCCCAATAATGCCTAACCTGAGACACTGGACGATCAACACGCGCAACAAGAGAGGCCTTGGAGAGAAAGGTGTGGATGCCGAAGTCATTCATGACACAATGGATTTTGACC
>SOKG01000036.1 GCA_004376205.1 Dehalococcoidia bacterium
TCTTCCCCAAGGATGCCGCCCGGTCGCAGCAGGATGACGGCCACGATGAGCAAGCCAATCATAACATAGCGGAAGTAAGGGTCGGAAAGGAAACCGGGCAGCTCCTGAGTCCCGGTCCAGATACCCCACACCACAAAGGCACCCAGGATCGCCCCCTTATTGTTGCCACTGCCTCCCACCATCAGCATTGCCCAGATGATGAAGGTTGCCAGCAGAGGGTCAAAGGTGGAGGGATCCACAAAGCGGATGTTGAAGACGTAAAGGGCACCGCCTATGCCCATGATTACCGCTCCCAGTATGAATGACTGGAGCTTGAAGCTGAACACATTCTTGCCACTGGCCGCAGTAGTCACTTCATCCTCTCGAATAGCCTTGAGCACCCTTCCCCAGGGGGATTTGATGACCTGTTGCACGGCTATGTACAGGATGACCAGTATGACTATCACCACCGCCAGGTACAGGTAGTCGTAGTTCTGGGGGGAGACCAGGTCTCCCAGGAACCTCGGGATGGTGTAGAGACCCCTTGAGCCGTTGGCCAGCCACCTCTCGTTGAGGAAGACGAGGCGAACGGTCTCGGCAATGCCCAGTGTGGCAATAGCCAGGTAGTCGTCCCTCAGTCTGAGGGTTATGTAGCCAATAATCAAGGCCACGACGGCACAGACAGCTCCTGCCGCGAGCAGGGCCACGACAAACCACAGGTCGCCTACCTCAATACGCGACGCCAGGTCGCCCCCGAACTTGAAATCTTCGTATGCCGGAACCGGCGGCGGGATGGTGAGCAGCGCTGCCGTGTATGCACCCACGGCGAAGAAGCCGGCAATGCCGATGTTAAACAGGCCGGTGAAACCCCAGTGCACATTGAGTCCCAGGGAAAAGACGGCATATATACCCGCCATTAAGGCAACGTCGGTGATACGCCCTGGGCTAAAGCCCAGCAGGTACCCCAAAAGCAGCCCTGCGCCAAGAAGCAGCCCGAAGAACCGCAGCCTGGCCATTAGTCTTTCACCCCAAAAAGCCCCCTTGGCCGCAAGAGGAGCGTAGCGATCATGATTCCGAAGGCAATGGCGGGTTTGTAGGCCGGGGTGATCCACTGGGTAGAGACCTCGGCAGTGACCGCTATGATGAGGGCACCTGCCAGCGCCCCATAGGGATTCCCGATGCCGCCCAGGATCACCGCGGCGAAAAGAGGGATCAGCATGTTCCAACCCATGTCGGGTTTAAGCTGAGCCTGAAAGACCGCCAGCATAACTCCTGCAGTGGCCGCTAGTGCAGCACCTATGGCCCAGGTCCACCAGACAACGCGCTCTGTGTTGATCCCGCTGACCCGGGCCAACTCCAGATTGTCCGAGGTAGCCCGCATGGCCTTGCCCATCTTGCTGCGGGTAAGGAACAGGTAGAGGGCCAACACCAGGATCACCGTTAGCGCTCCAATGAATATCCAGTCCGGCGGAATCCGTACTCCCATTGGAAGCTGGTAGAAGAACTTGGATAGCCGTGGATACTGCTCCGTACCCCCACCCCAGATGACATAGACAAGGCCACGCAGCGCGATGGCCACGCCAAGCGATGTCATGGCCAGCAGCACCATGCTCACGCCCCGGCGCCGCAAGCGCCTATAGATGAGTCTATCCAAGATGATAGCCGTGGCCACCACGGCCATTATAGTCAGAGGAAGCGCAATGAACAGGGAATAGCCGAACGTAAAGGGTCCGAAGCCGGTACTGTGGGGGAGGAGGGTCCCCAGCAGGAAGAACGCGATGTAGGCGCCCCAGGTCATGTAGGCGCCATGGGCGATGTGAGCGAACTTGAGGATACCATATACCATTGAGCGGCCGATGGCGCCGAGGCCGATGATCGTCCCCAGGAACAAGCCATTGACCACGAGGTTCATCTTGATGATCGAGAGGAAAGCGAGAACGAGCACCACCAGCGCGATTGCCAGCACTGTGCGGCTGACGGTCACGCGCAGCGGCAAGCGGTTAGCTACCCGTTCGAGCATTGCCACATTCCTATCGTCCGAGGTAGAGCCTAGCGACCTCTGGATTTTCCAGAAGCCTTTCGCCGCGGTCCTCGAGTTGGTTCTGCCCCGAAGCGAGGACATAACCCCGGCTGGAGAGCTTCAGTGCCTGATGGGCATTCTGCTCTACCAAGACAATAGCTACGCCAGTCCTGTTGATCCCGAGAATTTTCTCAAGCACCAATGTCACCAGGTTGGGAGCGAGTCCCGCCGAGGGCTCATCCAAGAGCAGCAGGACAGGGTCCAACATCAAGGCTCGGGCCAGAGCCAGCATCTGTCGCTGCCCGCCGGACAACCTCCCCGCCCTCTCCCTGGGTCTCTCGGCCAGGTCCGGGAAAAGATCATACACCTCCGCTATCCGCTGCCGAAAGTCGTCGGTGCGCACAAAGGCCCCCATCTCAAGGTTCTCGTGTATAGTGAGGGAAGGGAAGACGTTGCTGGACTGAGGAACGTAACTGATGCCCTTGCGCACAATCAATTCGGGGGCCTCGCCGGTGATATCCTCCCCCTGGAAACGAACCTGGCCTTTCTTGGCCTGCACCAACCCAATAATGGTCTTCAGCAGAGTGGACTTCCCCGAGCCATTGGGCCCGATAATGGTGACGATCTCCCCCTCGTCCACGGCGATAGAGACCCCATGAAGTATCTCTGTCTCGCCATAGCCGGACACGACCTCGCGGACTTGCAGTAGGCTCATCAGTTTGGCCCGCCTAAATAGGCCTGCAACACCCGCTGGTCCCGCTGCACTTCCTCAGGCGAGCCCTCCGCTATAATCTCGCCATTGCTCATAACAATAATGGGGTTGCACAGGCGCATCACCAGGTCCATATCATGCTCGATGAGCAGAAAGGTGAGATTCTTTTCCTCGCAGGACCTGCGGATGTATTCGACCAGTTGGTTCATCAGGGTGGGGTTCACCCCGGCACCGGGTTCGTCCAACAAGACCAGGTGAGGTTCGGCCATCAACGTTCTAGCCAGCTCCAGGAGCTTCTTCTGCCCCGAAGAGAGGTTACCCGCATACTCGTCCATCAGGTCCAGCAGGTTTACGAAGCGTAAGACCTCCACCGCCCGTGCCTCGATCTCCCTCTCCTGACGCTTGACTAGCCAGGGAAGCAGCCACGCGCTCCAAATGCGCTCCCCCGCTTGCCGACTGGGCACCAGCATCAGGTTCTCCAGAACGGTCATCCGCCTCAGTTCCCGGGGTATCTGGAAGGTGCGCACGATCCCCTGGCGGAAGACCTCGTGGGGAGGGAGCCCACCTAGCCGCTTCCCCTGGGAGAGGATCTGGCCGCTCGTGCACTGCAAGAAACCGGTGATCAGGTTAAACAGGGTGGTCTTGCCCGCACCGTTGGGGCCGATAAGCCCCGTGATGGTTCCCCGCCGCACCTGAAAAGAGCAGCGGTTAACTGCTCTGACCCCGTCGAAGTCCTTGACTACGTCTCGTATTTCGAGAATGTGATGAGGCTCTTTCATCCTGTCACCAGGCAGAAAATGGTGGCGTAACCTGTGAACCTATGCTCGAAGTATTATTGCATAAGGCTCCCTGCGTTGCAAATGAGGGGTATTTCCAGAAAAGTCACCCTATAAGGATCGCCTTGCACTATGGAGACAGGCTGATTATGATGTACGAGAGCGGGATGTGGAGTACACGGACGAGACAAGAGAGAGGCTCGTATCATCAACGACTTGGTGAGCGCCTTCATGGATGAACTTACCTATGAACCGGTGGCAAGCGATAGAGACTTGAAAGGTGCCTTCGATGTGAGGAGGCAGGTGTTCGTTGAGGAGCAAGATATCTCAGAAGACCTGGTGTTCGATGGCCGTGACCAGGAAGCGCTGCATATTGTGGTGAAGGATGGAGAGCGCGTCATCGGCACTGCCAGGGTTCTATTCTTGGTTGACAATCAAGCAAAACTAGAGAGAATGGCAGTCACAAAAGCTTTCCGCCACAAAGGAATCGGAAGGAGAATGCTTTCCTTTCTGAATGAAGAACTGGGGAAGAAGCAGGTAGAGCAAGTAGTCCTCCATGCCCAACATGGAGTTATTGGATTCTATAAGTCATGCGGCTTTGAGGAATCAGGCCTGCCTTTCTGGGAAGCTGGCATCAAACACACAAAAATGCAGAGACCACTTTGACTCGGCCTGTTGAAAGACAGCTTCGAGGGCTCGATTCCCAGATAACAATCCTTCCTTTGCTTCGCCCTCCACATTTTGGGGACGGCCCCGTCTTCACCTTCGAGCAGATCTCCCAGTTCATAGAGCAGTTCTAATACAATCTACCCCGGTGATATTCTACTTCGATCTAATTCAGATTTGAATCAACTCTCGAATCAACGGATCAGGGTCAGTAATCTCAACTTGTATTGAAATAACGTGTGAGGTATAATAGGAGATTAGCGAAAATCGAGGCTGGATGGTTAATGGCCAATAAGCGCGATTACTATGATGTTCTCGGCGTCGACCAGAACGCCTCCGCAGCCCATATCAAGAAGGCGTTCAGGAAGCTGGCGATGCAGTCCCATCCTGATCGCAACAAGGATCATGGGGCTGAGGAGAGGTTTAAGGAGGTTAATGAGGCCTACGAGGTTCTCAGCGATCCCGAGAAGCGTGCTGCCTACGACAGATTTGGACATGCCGGACCCCAGGGGTTTGGTGGGCGAGGTTTTGAAGGCTTTGGCTTTGGAGGCTTCGGGGACATCTTTGAAGCCTTCTTCGGCGGTACTCGCACAGCACGACGTGCTGGGCCGCAACGAGGTGACGACCTGCATTATAGCCTGACTATTTCCTTTGAAGATTCGGTTTTCGGCTGTGAGAAGGAGGTGGAAATAGTACGGACTGAGGTATGCTCGGTTTGTCATGGCACCAGAAGCGAGCCAGGGAGCCAACCCGAAAGATGCTCTGTCTGCAATGGTACGGGGCAGGTGCGCCAGGCTCAGCGCAGCATATTCGGCCAGTTCATAAATGTAACTACCTGCAGCCAGTGTCGTGGTGAGGGCGGAATCATAACCAATCCCTGCCCTGACTGCAAAGGGCAGGGGAAAGAGCGCAAGGCGCACAAGGTCGCCATTAAGGTGCCTGCTGGCGTCGATGATAGCATTCAGATTAGACTCAGCGGTGAAGGGGATGTTGGCAGAAACGGAGGTTCCCCGGGGAACCTTTATGTTACTCTTTCGGTGCGAAAACATAAGTTCTTTAAGCGAGATGGTGACCACATCCTGTATGAATTGCCGATAAACTTCGCTCAGGCGGCTCTGGGAGCCGAGGTGGAGATACCAACCTTGGATGATGGGTTTACCCTGAAGATACCCGCTGGCTGTCAGAATGGCATGATCTTCCGCCTCAAGGAAAAGGGTGTCCCCCACCTCCGCGGTCACGGTCGCGGCGACCAACTGGTCAGGGTTCATGTGGTAACACCCCAATCTTTGGATGACAAGCAGAAGAAGCTATTTAAGGAGCTGACGAAAAGCCTGGGGGAGACAACGCTGCCCCACGAGGACAAGAGTCTCTTCGATAAGATCAAGGATACCTTCGGGGGCGGGGCCTGAAGGTACGGAATGCACTAGTTCCTCCCAAGCGCGTATTGACCCTCATGACATCCCTGGATTGAAAAAAGGCGGGGGTTTTATTGAGTATACATCGCTTTTTCCTCCCCGGGGATTGCATCACCCAGAGCACGGTTGTCATCAGCGGGAGGCTGGTTCACCGACTGCGTAACGTGCTTAGGCTGGGGGCAGGGGATCACATTGTTATCCTTGACAACAGTGGGTGGGAGTATGAGGTAGAACTCAGAGCGGTTGGTGGCGGGCTCGAGGGAGTAATCATCCACAAGGCTGTGGCTGCTGGTGAGCCTCGAACCAAGATAACGCTGTATCAGGCACTGATCAAGGGAAGCAATTTCGAGCTCATTCTCCAGAAATGTACCGAGATCGGTGTGACCGGCTTTGTCCCCATGGTCTGCGAGCGGTGCGTTGCAGGCGAACCCGACAGTAATCGACTTGGTCGCTGGCAGAGGATCATCCTGGAGGCAGCGCAGCAATCCAGACGAGGCAAGCTGCCTGTCTTACGTAACGTGCTGCGGTTCAGGGAGGCATGTGAGTCGGCAACAGGAGTCTCACTGTTGCCCTGGGAGGGGGAGAAGGTGAGGGGTATCGGTGGTGTCCTGAGGAGCCTTCCCAAAACTGAGAACGCCACCGAGGTCAGCATCTTTGTCGGCCCTGAGGGTGGATTCTCCGCTTGGGAGCAGGAATTCGCCCGGAGCTGCGGGGTCTGGCCTGTAAGCCTGGGGAACCGGATACTGAGGGCTGAGACCGCTGGCTTGGTAGCGGCTGTTGTCACACTTTACGAACTCGGCGAGCTAAACGGTAGCTCTTAGAAAACAGCAATAATCCGGTTTCGCAGAGATTCATCGGGCCCCTGTGCCAGCTTGACCCCCCCAGACACAGATGCTATACTCGACTGCGTCCCTCAAAGCTCTGCTGCTAGAGCTGTGAGTAAGAAAGGAGCGCCAGATAATGTCAGGATTTGGCTTTAGCGAGGAACAGGAGACGCTAAGGGAAGAGGTAAAAAGATTTGCTCAAAAAGAGCTTGGGCCCGGGGCGTTGGAGCGATCCAGGATGCAGCCAGCGGAGCTCCACGAGGCCTCACGCGACATAGATCGAAAGATAGTCGAATTGGGATGGACAAAGATTAACGTGCCTGAGAAATACGGGGGGTATCCATTGGGCCACGTTGAAATAGGCATCATCCATGAGGAGGTACACAAGGTAGACCCCACGGTAGAGGCCGTGGGCGGTATGGAAGCAACAAGTGCGCTCCTGCAGACGCTGCCGCAGGATGTTCAAGACGAGTGGTTCCCTCCCCTGATCACCCGTGAGCGAAGACACTCCTTCGGTTTCACCGAGTCCGCCGCCGGCTCAGATGCCGCCGGTATCGTGACCAAGGCCGTTCGTGATGGCGATGATTACATTATCAACGGAGAAAAGACCCCCCTCCCCGGCGCTACCATAGCCAGCGCGGTCTCGATATCTACTAAGACCGACCCCAGTGCCGGGTTCAAAGGGATAAGCCTGTTCTGGGTGCCCACCGACCTCCCCGGCGTAACCATAACCCCCCTCCCCTGGATGGGCAACGCGGGATTGCACCCCAGCTTTGTAACCTTCGATGACGTGCGCATCCCGGCGAAGTATCGGGAAGGTGAGGAGGGTATGGGTTTCTACACAGTCATGGGCACTCTTGACTGGCTGCGGATTATCGTTGCCCTGACGTGCCTGGCCAGAGCCCAAGCATCACTGACCGATGCCATGGAATGGTCCAAGGAGCGCAAGGCATTCGGCAGGCTCATAGCCTCCTACCAGGGAGTGTCCTTCCAGATCGCCGAGCATCATACCATGGTCGAGGCGGCGAGATTGCTCTGCTACCGCACGCTGTGGCTGAAAGACCAGGGGAAGGCCCACACCATCGAATCCTCCATGGCCAAGTGGTTCAGCGTTGAGGTCTCGGTGCAATGCATAAAAGACATGATGGTGATCATCGGGCATCCCGGCTACAGCACGGAACACCCCATTTCCATGCGACTGAGGGATGTCCTCGGCTATCAGCTCGGCGACGGCACGCCGCAGATCCAGAAGATGATCATCGCCAGGCTCATGATAGGCAAAGCCGTCGTCGGTTAACCACATTCAGCCTCACCCAACCTCCCCCCGAGGTAGAGAAGCTTTGTGCTGGCCAGGCGCGAGACTCGTGCTAATGGAATCACAGAACCAAGGCCACCCTGGCACCCTTTTTTGCCCCTGAATTCTATGCTACAATAAACTATTAAGCACTTTCGGTGGACAGAGTCATTATGCCATTGGATGCCATAATCATCAGGGGTGCCCGCGAGCATAACCTCAAGAACATCGATGTCACCATACCCCGGGACCGCTTTGTGGTTATCACCGGCGTTTCCGGCTCGGGTAAGAGCTCTCTAGCCTTCGACACAATCTACGCCGAAGGACAGCGCCGTTATGTCGAGTCCCTCTCCGCCTATGCTCGCCAGTTCCTCGGCAGGCGGGAGAAGCCCGACGTAGACTATATCGAGGGGCTGAGCCCTGCTATCTCCATAGACCAAAAGGGAGCCAGCCGTAACCCGAGGTCTACTGTAGGCACCGTAACCGAGATCTACGACTACCTCAGGCTG
>SOKG01000224.1 GCA_004376205.1 Dehalococcoidia bacterium
CAGCTGCCGTTGAGAATTGCCGCAACATATTGCAATCTATTTGTAAGCTGTGTGTAAGCTCGCCGTAGTTTTCTTGATGGTTTTGTAATCCTGTGTGTATTATTATGAATTTGCACGCGCATGAGCAGGGCATCTCAAGGAGAGAAGCCAACGCCATACGAGAGGTGCCATGAGCAATAAGGAAGTGACGCTGCGGGTCACGCTGGTGCTTGATGAAAAGTGGGCCAGCCACCTGACCAGAGGCGAGTTGGCAGAATACATCAAGGAGAGGTTGAACAGCAGCCTGGGGTTCAGGGGGCAGGTCAAGAGGTTCAGGTTACTTGGTGACAAAGCCAGAAGGGTGTCTGCGTCTCTTCTTGCTTGACATGGCGTCCGTCCTCTCCCCTAGTTAGGAATACTAGAGCAGGCGCAGTGGATGCCGAGAGTAGCCCCGCTTCCTTGCTGCAAAGGCTAATCCTCAAACTTCCTTTCCACTCCAGCCGGAGGAATGCCGTCTTTGTCCCAGCCACGCTTCTGATAGTATAGTGAAAGGAGCTTCTGGAAATCTTCCTGGTCAATCACCTTGCCTGCATTGGGACCCGTAAGAGGAGGATTAGCCCAGGCCTTGTAGGGAAGGCTATCGTCTTTGCGACTCATGCCAAGGCGCGCGTTTATCAGGCGTGTCAGGTCGTAGACGTCGTTGGAGAGCTCCAGAAGCTCCTCCAGGGATGCTTCCTTTCCAGTCACATATCTATAGAAGTTCTCATAGTGCCGTTCACTCAGCCCAAGTTCAATCCAGGGCAGGCGGCAAACACCGAGCATATCGAACAGCGGCCGCAGTTTCTGGTGATAGATCACGATGTCAACCTTCTCCTCGTCGGACCAGTTCTGGCCCTCTTCCATTTCCCTGGCGATAGTCCACGCCCGAGTGTGATGTGCGCCTATGTCTGAGGTGGCATACGCTAGCCCCATTGAGGCGCCTGCGCGGCTGTCGTAAGCCGACTGCTCAAGGCCCTTGACCTGGACGATGATCCTGTCCATTTCGGGCCACTTCTCGATAATGCGGCGAGAGCCATCGGCAAGAATGCCACCGATGCCCTGCCGGTAGGCGATTTTTCTTATCAACTCCAGAATCGCATCCTCATCTCCCCAGGTGATCTCCCCGCCATCGAGGTCGGAGAGTGATAATATCCCGTTCTCGTATCCCTCTATTACGGCTCCCACAATGTTGCCTGTGGAAATCGTATCTACCCCCAGCTCATCACACAGCTGGTTTGCCGCGAGTATGGCAGCGAAATTGTCGATGCCCAGGTTCGATCCCAGCATGGCGCACGATTCATATTCCGGTCCTTCAACTACCGTGCCTGTGTATTTCCCGTTCTTCACGAGGCAAATATTGCCGCAACACATGGGACACAAGAAACACGCGCTATCGCCTATCTTGTAGTGATCGAGCATCGTCGCGCCGTTGATCTGGTTGTGCTTGGCAAAGACGCTGTCCTTGAAATTGTATGCCGGCAAAATCCCCTTCTCGTTGGCGTACTCGATGACGTTCATCAGGCCTTCCTGCTGCCACATTTTGAAATACTTGTGTTCCTCCATATACTTGTAAGCTTTGTCAGCCTCCGCCATCAGCCCGACCATATCATAAACTGGAATATCCTTGTGCCCCCGCACTACAATCGCCTTGAGGTTCTTCGATCCCATGATTGCGCCTATCCCCGTCCTTCCGGCATTGCGGCCCCAGTCAGTGTTGACGCAGGCGAACCTCACCAAGTTCTCGCCTGCCACGCCGATGACAGCAACATGGACAGCATGGGTGCCCAGCCGCTCTTTGATCATCCCTTCTGCTTCCAAACAGCTTTTCCCTTTCAGCTCAGGCATGGGAAGGATCGTCGTATCATTGTTGTCGATGAACATGATTGACAATTCCGGAGCCCTGCCCGTGATGGAGAGAGCATCGATTCCCGTCTGCCGGAGTTCGACGCCGAAGCCACCGCCTATGGAGGAATCACCATACAGGCCAGTAGCCGGTGAGATGGCAACAAAGGAGTTCTTTCCCGATGAGGGCAGGTAAGCCCCGGTCAGAGGTCCCGGTGCGACAACCAGGAGATTCTCCGGGCCGAGGGGATCTATCTTGAAATCGTGCCTCTTCAGATTGTCCCAGACCAATTTCGCACCAAAGCCACGCCCCCCGATGTACTTTTCGACGAAGGCGTCCGAGAGATCCCAGCGCTCGGCACTGCCCTTCGTGAGATCGACATGCAGGTGTTTCTTGAAATATCCGCTCTTTATGCTCATAG
>SOKG01000004.1 GCA_004376205.1 Dehalococcoidia bacterium
GCGGCGGCGGTCCTGGCCGACTCCATCTTCCACTTCGGGGAAATATCTATACCCCAAGCCAAAAGATACCTTAAGGGAAGGGGAATACCAGTGAGGAGATAAAGAGGAAACGGAGGAGATGAAAGAATATGGCAAATCAAAACCCATTTGAAATTGCACAAAAACAGCTGGACGCTTGTGCAGAGATTATCAGGTTGGACCCAAATGCGCATGCAATTCTTCGCGTCCCGATGCGTGAACTTCATGTATCACTGCCGGTTCGTATGGATGATGGCTCTGTCAGAGTATTTCAGGGATTCAGAGTTCAATACAATGATGCCAGAGGCCCAACAAAGGGAGGTATTCGATTCCATCCTGATGAAACGATTGATACGGTGCGTGCACTAGCAGCTTGGATGACTTGGAAGTGTGCCCTTCTTGACCTGCCTCTCGGAGGAGCAAAAGGAGGGGTTATCTGCGATCCCAAACAGATGTCCAAAGGTGAGTTGGAACGTTTAAGTCGGGCATATATACAAGGTGAATACCAGTTCATCGGTCCAGATAAGGATATCCCTGCCCCTGATGTCTATACGAATCCGCAGGTTATGGCTTGGATGATGGATGAGTACTCAAAAATTGCAGGGAAGAATCAATTTGGTGTTATTACTGGTAAACCACTGAGCATGGGTGGTTCTGCGGGGCGCGGTGATGCAACAGCTCGTGGTGGTTGGTACACTGTTCGTGAAGCTGCCAAAGAATGCGGCGTAGACCTTAAAGATGCCACCGTTGCCATACAAGGCTATGGGAATGCTGGGTATGGTGCAGCTTGCCTGGGTAAAGCTCTATTTGGCTCTAGGATAGTAGCTATTAGTGACAGCAAAGGAGGCATATTCAGTAAAGAAGGTCTTGGGCCAGAGGCGGTTGGTGAACATAAGGCCAAAACCACCTCGGTAATTAACTTCCCAGACACTAAACCTATTTCCAATGAAGAACTGCTGGGGCTCGAAGTGGATATACTCATGCCTGCTGCATTAGAAAGTGTTATCACCGAAAAGAATGCCCCGAGCATTAAAGCTAAGATCCTCGCGGAGTTAGCCAACGGGCCAACTACACCAGAGGCAGATGATATTCTGTATAAAAATGGTGTTCATGTGATACCGGATTTCTTATGTAATGCCGGCGGAGTAACAGTTTCATATTTTGAGATGGTGCAGAACTTCTACATGTATTATTGGGAAGAAAAAGAAGTTCACGAACGCTTAGATAGGAAAATGACTATCGCCTATCACTCAGTACTAGATGCCTCTAAAAAGTACAATGTAAACATGCGACAGGCTGCTTATGTGGTTGCTGTTGAACGTGTAGTTGAAGCAATGAAACTTCGTGGCTGGGTTTAGTTCGAGGGAGATTCGGAAAAGTCGTAACATCCCCCGAGCTTGAAAGAAGGGTGAAGGTATATAAGGACTGGTATCAGGGCTACGGGACGATGCTCGTTCAGGCGAACGTGGAGGATACCCGCCTTGGTGTCCCCGAATATGCCATAGAGAAACTCGGAGTTGAAGGTATCGAAATAAAGTGGGGGCAAGGCGCCAAATCCATTGGCGGAGAGGTTAAGCTGCCGACCCTGGAGAGGGCCCTTGAACTCAAGGGAAGGGGATACTTGGTTCATCCCGACCCCGAAGATGCTGCGGTTCAAGAGGCTTATAAAGCCGGGGGAATACGAGAATTCGAGACACACGCCCGCGTGGGGAGGGTAGACGAAGAGTCCTTCTTAAGAGAAGTAGAAAGGCTGAGGAGGATAGGTGCCAAGTATGTCACCCTTAAAACAGGCGCCTACAGAGCGCCAGATCTAGCTCGGGCGGTGAAATTCGCCTCCGAAGGCAAAATAGACCTCCTCACTGTGGACGGCGCTGGTGGCGGAACCGGGATGAGCCCGTGGCGGATGATGAACGAATGGGGCATCCCTACAGTATATCTGGAAAGCCTTCTTCATAAATTCCTTAGCAGGCTTGATGAAAAAGGCGCATTTATTCCCAGTTGCGCTATCGCTGGCGGCATTGCCCTCGAGGATCATATCTTCAAGGCTTTAGCCCTGGGAGCGCCTTATATAAAGGCGGTATGTATGGGGCGAGCTACCCTTACCGCGGCTATGGTAGGGAAGACACAGGGGCAGCTTATCGAAGAGAAGTTTGGAAAGGATAGCGGATACAGGGAAGCCCTGTTGCGCACCTTCATCGGGGCGGCGCAACTGAGAGATAAATATGGGGAGGATTTTGAAAGGATTCCGCCAGCGGCAATAGCCATCTATACCTATTATGACAGGCTGGCCACTGGTCTGCGGCAGCTCATGGCGGGATGTCGTAAATTTGCCCTTAATTTTGTGAGCAGAGACGACCTCATAGCTCTGACGCGGGAGGCGGCGGATGTCTCTGGGATACCTTATGTAATGGAGGCGGATATGGAAGAGGTGGAGAGGATTTTAGGATAAATTGGGTTCCCTGAAAAATCGCGAGATTTTTCAGGGCGAAGAGGAGGAGAGATGCTGAAGTCGATATGCGCCAAATATTGCCCTGCACCCTTTTGCCAGGTTGCCTGCCCTGCAGGCGCTATCACCATCGCAGTCAAAGGCAAGAATAAGAATATTTGCCTTGACACGGATAAATGCAATGGATGTGGCATCTGCCGCATGATGTGCATGACCTTTAGCTGGGACAAAGTCCTTGAAAGGAAACTGCCCTGGATTTCATCCAGATCAGATTAGGCCTCGGATCGCCCCAAATCCAGTGCTTACTACCATCCGTTACTTTCGCCATGAATGTGAAGCGCATATCCGTGAAAAGCGATGCCCAGCCGGTGTGTACCAAGCACTTGCCTCAGCAGGAGCAGCCAATGGATAGAATTGCCCTCAGCATTGACGGCCCGGATATGGTAGTCGATAGCGGAAGGAACCATTTTAGGGGCAGCGCTTAAGAACGGTATTTATATTCCCCATCTCTGTTATCATCCCGACTTAAGGCCCTCTGGAGCTTGCCGACTGTGTATCGTTGAGGTTGGCGATGGTCAGCTTGTGACCCCGTGCCGAACACCAGTGTAACAAGGAATGGCGGTTAGCACTGGAGGCACTTCACACAAAGGTTTGGGTTGACGGCGACGTTATCACCATCGAGGGCTTAATCCCCATCGCAGATTTCGAACTACTGACACAACAATGGTGAAGGCGGGGAGCCCTGAGGAGATATCCACCTCCACCTCAACGATGGCTCCCTCAAGCCCAACCACGGCACAGCTCATCACCTTGGCAAGCATTTTTTCGAGCTATGGCCTCGACTATAGTGAATGGTGTTTCCGCTTTCTGTCCCTGTATTTAGGCTCTCGCTTTACATCCCCCTAACAGGGGTTCAGGGGTGAAACCCCTTTTTCGAGCTAATCCCTCGGTCTATGGGAAAGGCACCACTGCTATCGTAACCCCTGTCTAGGATGTCACTTTTTTAGGGTGGGTGGGACAAATTAATCGGAGGGACAGTTGCCCTCACTGGGCACCACATTTCCGCTGCCATCGATCCTCCAGTCAAAGTTGGCATCTGAAGCCGGCACAGCGATGATATAGTCTCCCACCAATGGGCCAGTCACTGGGTCTTCGAAAAACAGGCCACCGGGTTTGCCATCCTCGGTTGGCCAACTGTCGTTCTGGGAGTAATATGCGGACACAGCTCTCTGGAGCGAGTACTGGTCAGCCTCGCAGGCTGTCGTCTCGCCCCTGCCGATAAAATGGGTCAAGCTGAGGGCAACGGCGGCGGCCAGAACTGCGATTATGCTGACCACAACGATCAGCTCCACCAGGGTGAACCCTTCTTTTCGAACAAAAGGCCACACTGAAGCAAATCTATTTCCGCTTTCTATGGCCTCAACAGGTCGTAACCCCTTTTTTTGAACCAACGCCAGCAGCTACCACTCTACAGTTATACCATGTTTGATCGTGCTAAAGTACTATATGTTGGTCTCAGATGTCAACCCCTCGTACTCGTTCAATACACTAGTGACAAATCACCTTTCCACTTTGCGAAGTGCGGTCTATCAGACCTCTGCGTGCTCGATCGAAGTCCCCTCTCCCTTCGAAGGGAGAGGGGATGCTCTAACTCCCTCCCGCCAAGGGAGGGAGGATTTGTTCTATCCCCTTCCTCCCCGAGATTGCTTCGTCGAGTTCCCTCACTTCGTTCGGGACAAGCCTCGCAATGACAGGCGAAAGAGTGCCTTGCAATGATGGGAAGGTATCCCCCATCTACCTGAACGAGATCAGGGCTTCAAGGGGCAAAAATAGACAGCCCGAACCTATCAGGGCTGTCTATTATGTTAAGCACTTAACTCGCTTTTTACCTGTCAGCCTTGATCAGCAAAGAGCTGGTGTTACAACGTGCTGACCTCAGACGCTGGGCTCTTGGCGCTGTGCTCGGTCACGTTAGGTTAAGCGGCAGCCTTGGTCTATTGTCTCCTACCAGTTAGGAACGTCGGGAAGGCCTGGACAGTCACCACCGGTAGTTGTGCCCACCACGCCGTCGTCACGCACCTCCCACCCGCACAGAGTATCAGAGGCCGGTTTCTCCAGCACAAAGGTCGGTGCCAGTCCTGGGCGGTTTACAGCCGGATCCGGGACATTATCCACCCAGGCGTCCCAGGCAATGTCCTGGGGATTACCATCCGTGGGTTGTGTTTCACATGGCCAAACACCCTCAGTCGCGTAGTAGGCGAGCACCGCAGTCTGGAGGGAGCGCTGGTCTGCCCGGGCCGCTGCTTTCTGGCCTCCCCCTATAAACCCGGTGAGGCTCATGACTACGATGGCCACCAGGATGGCGATGATGCTCATCACGATGAGCAGCTCGATGAGGGTGAAGCCCCGCTTCCCGCCAATTCGCCGCCAGCCTCTTTTCTTCAGCATCTCCTTCATCTTATACATCTCTCTCTTTCACCTCCTTCCTGCCTAGATAATTTTGTCTTTTTCCGTCCAATATTGTCCATTTCGCTCGTTTCTTATCCAAGATAGCACATAATTTTGAATATGTCAATAAGGCATTAGTCCTAAGCCCATCGCTGTAGAATCCCTACAACTCCTGGCTCTTGCGTAGAAGCAAAGCTGAGTAGTATAAGAGGGCTCTAATACCGGGGACGAAAGTTGGGGAGGCGATAGCAATGGCCAAGAATGAGGTTTACCTGGACGAGGACGGAATACTCCGCATCGTATGCATTGGCGATCAGGACGAAAACAGCGCCAGTGAGATGATGGAGGAGGCGGTGAGAATCGCCAACAGCGCCTCGGGACAGATAAAGGTGCTTTTCGACACCACCAGAGCGGGAAAATTCTCCGTTGAGGCCAGACAGGCTGCTGTGGAGTCTCTGGCACTGGCATTACACAGCAAGGCAGCGGTGGTTGCCTCATCTATGCCCATGCGAGCACTGGGACTTTTCATGGTCGGTGGCGCCAAGACCCCGAACATGAAGGTTTTTGAGACAGCAACAGAGGCATTGGACTGGCTCAGTGATTACGCTGACCACGAGATCGCCAGAGGGCTACAGCAATACAGCAATAATAAGGAGATCGCCGCCGCGCTTCAGGTAAGCGAAAAGACGGTAAAGACCCATGTCAGCAACATCCTACAAAAGCTGCACCTCTCCGACCGCACCCAGGCTGCCCTTTATGCCGTCCGCCAGAGAATAGCAAACGACGATTCAGAATAAATAATCATGTTCACTTTCACCTACCCTCTCCCTTCAAGGGTGAGGAATTTGGGGGGGCACCCCCTGATATTCCTGTCATTCTGGCTCCGCGCACAGCGACACCACTTGTCATTCTGACTCTCCCTTTACAGCAAACCTATATACCAATGGTAAATAAGCGGCCCCCAGATCAGGGTAATCATGGCTGCGGCGGCGAGAAAGGGAGCAAAGGGGATGGGCTCCTTTCTGGACTTCACACCGGAGATAAGTAGAGCGATAGCGACAAGCCCGCCGCCTAAGATACCCAGAAACAGGGCGAAAAAGACCAGGGGGAAGCCGGTGACCAATCCTATAAGCCCCGCCAGCTTCACATCCCCCCCACCTATGCCCCCTCGAGAGATGAGATAGGGGATGAACATCAGACCAAAGCCTATCGCCCCTCCTAAAAGGGCACTTAGCACGCCAATGTCAGGCCAAACAATTTCGGGCCAGGGCCAAAAGAAGGAAAAGGCAAAGGCCAGAGCCATACCTGGGTAGACAACGTTATCCAGGACAAGCCTGTGCTCCAGGTCGATGACGAAGATCACCAGAAAAAGGCTGCCATAAATGAGAGCGATGGCAAGCTGAAGGCTGAGGCCATCATAATGCCATGTGAGGAAGGCGAAGAGGAGGGCAGTCACTAGCTCTACGAGGGGGAGTCGCCACGGAATGTGAGCGCCACAATAGCGGCAGCGACCGCGCAGCCACAGATAGCTAAATAGGGGAACCAGGTCGCTAGCCTTGAGCCTCTGCTGGCAGGCATCGCAGTGAGAGGGGGGACTGATTATCGACTTCCCGAGGGGCAGGCGGTCGATGCAAAGGTTGAGGAAGCTGCCCACAGCGAGTCCGAGGAGGGCGAAGAGAGCTATCGCAAGAGCGGTCATAAGGCTTTAAGGACCAGCCCCATGTTCACCATATAATGGGCTACTGGTAATTCGGCGGGATAGCGCAAAGGCGGCTCAAGGGGTTGTATGGGACGCCCGGTGAGGGTGGCGACATTTATGGCAAAGGGTATACTGCCGGCAACAGCGCCAGTACAGTAGATGGGAAGCTCAGGGTCAAGCGGCTCCTCCCTGTGGCTATCGTTGTAGTAGGCTATAGTGCGCACCAGCTCATCGCTAATTCGACCCACAGCGTAATCCGAAGAAAGCAGCTCTTCGCCGAGAAAGGCGCTGCGAATCAAGGTAGGGACATCATCGATTACAATAACCACCTCCACGCTATTGCTCTCCCCGTTGGCAATGATGGCATCCCTTCGGTTCACCGCCCTCATCAGGGCGAGGGGCTTCAAGTCAATAAGCCTGGGCTTTATCCCTGCCGTCGCCATTGCCTTCATCAGGGCGTGGAGCGGTTCTTTGGGGACGGTGAGAAGATAGACCTCCTGTTGAGTGGTTTTTATGGGTAAAGCCCGCCAATGAAGGTAGCTATCGTCCAGAGAACCGCCAACCACCCTTCTCGCCTCGCGCTGAACTATGCTCCCCAACTGTCCTTTATCTACCTTGGGCAGGCTTAGAATTCGCGAGGTAGTGCCCACTGCGGAGAGGGCACACACCACCTTGCCTTTGGTGAGCTTCCTCTCCTCCAGGGCATTCTTGAGCACCTGTCCCAGCCCTTCAGGATCGGCAACATAGCCATTTCTTATAAATCGGGGGTTAAAGGGCACGCTGTCCCAGGCCTCCACCGAATCACCGTTGGAGCTGAGGAGCCTCAGGGTGGTGCCCTCGATGCTCAAAGATAGGATTCGCTTGGCCAAGAACCTGCCTCCTATTCCGGCTGGGCGTAGACCAATATATCGAAGGTTATCGTCCACTCTCCAGTTGTACTATCGTAGGTGAGCTCAACATCGTCTATTTTGAGTGTATTATATGGCGCATCTGCCTCGATTCGGGTGATGAGGTTGAATATGTTGGTCAGGGTGCCGGTGGCTTCTACCTCATAGGAGAAAACGCGATATTCGTAGGCGCTTCCATCTATTTCCTCCTCCGTCTCGCCGGCTTCGGCAAAGGACCAGTCCACATTAGCTCTGTTTCCCGACGTCCTGACCAGGTTAAAGATCCCTGTGCTCTCAACCTCCTCCGGGAAAGGAGCGTCATCCAGTTGCTCCTCAAGGCTGGCAAGCTCCGCTTCCAGGGCATCGACGTCGTATATCTGCCCTAGCGCTGCTATCTGTGCCTCCACTGCCGCTATGTCCTGGGCCAGCGCTGCCTGCCTCTGAACGGACCGATAGAAGCTGTAACCGAAATATGCATTCCCCGCCAAAAGGGCAATCACGAGCAAGAGGAGGATAAGCTGAAAGCTGGAGATCTTTCTCATTGGCTACCCCCGGGCAGTGTCACGGCGATAATAAAGGTCCAGTAAGGGCCCGCTGGCAGAGGGGTAGGGGTAGGTGTTGGGGTTGGCGCTGGCGTGGGGGTAGGAGTGGGGCTAGCTG
>SOKG01000077.1 GCA_004376205.1 Dehalococcoidia bacterium
GCCCAAGCAGAACATACTGGTGGATACCTGCGGCACCGGTGGCGATGGCAGCGGTACCTTCAATATCTCGACCACGGTAGCCTTCGTCGCCGCAGGGGCTGGCCTTGCCGTCGCCAAGCACGGGAATCGCTCGGTGTCCAGCCGCTGTGGCAGCGCTGACCTGCTGCAAGCCCTCGGTGTCAACCTGGAAATAAGTGCGGAACAGGTCGCCCGCTGCATTGACGAGGTGGGAATTGGGTTCCTGTTTGCCCCGCTGCTGCACCCGGCGATGAAACACGCCCTAGGCCCTCGTCAGGAGATCGGGCTGCGCACTATCTTCAACATCCTGGGTCCCCTGAGCAACCCAGCGCGGGCCAAGAGACAGCTCTTGGGGGTCTATGATGGCGGGCTCACCGAATTGATGGCGGAGGTGCTTCGTGCCCTGGGGAGCGAGCACGCTTTTGTAGTGCATGGCGCCGACGGGCTTGATGAATTGTCGGTCACTGGATCAAACAAGGTATCGCGGCTTCATGAAGGCCATGTTGAAACCTATTACCTAGACCCCCAGGAGTTGGGATTGCCCCGAGCCGGGCTTAGCGACCTCGCTGGAGGCACCACCGAGGACAATGTCGCCATAACAAAGGCATTGCTCGAAGGAGAGCAGGGGCCGAAGAGAGACATTGTCCTGCTCAATGCCGCTGCCGTGCTCATGGCTGGGGGCAAGACAAACAGCCTCGACGAAGGGCTTGCGCCGGCAGCAGAAGCTATCGACAGCGGTGATGCCATGCGCAAGTTAGAGCAGCTTATCGAGTTCAGCCGAAGTTTTGGCTAAGGAAGAAACGTGATACTGAATCAAATTGTAGAGTCAACCAGAAAATCTCTGGCGCAGCAGAAGTCCCAAACACCTCTGGCTGTCATCAAGAGAGCCATAGGTTATCAAGACCCACCACGCGACTTCGCCAATGCTTTGAAAGGACAGAACATCAGCCTGATCGCCGAGGTGAAACGGGCATCACCATCAAAGGGTTTGCTCTGCCCAAATTTGGTTGCCTCCTCTTTGGCGCGTATCTATAGTCAGAGTGGTGCTGCTGCCATCTCGGTGCTGACAGAACCGGACTACTTCTGGGGAAGCTTCGCCGATCTCGAGGCAGCACGCACGGAGGTAAAGCTGCCTTTGCTGGGCAAGGACTTCATTGTCGACCGCTACCAAATATACAACGCCCGGGCTCATGGTGCCGACGCAGTCCTGCTCATTGCTGCTATCCTCACTCGATATGAACTCAGGATTCTGTTGGAGACCGCTCATTCTCTAGGTATGACAGCGCTAATCGAGGTACATAACCGAGATGAGCTGGCAAAGGCTTTGAAACTGGCTCCCAGAATCATTGGCATAAATAACCGGAATCTAGCTGACTTCAGCGTTGACCTGGAGACAACCCTGAGCCTCCGTCCGCTGATTCCTCCGGAAGTTGTAGTAGTAAGCGAGAGCGGCATCCATACTCGTGATCACGTACTCAGCCTGCAGAAGGCAGGCATCGACGCTGTTCTGGTTGGCGAGGCTCTGGTCACCAGTCCCAAACCAGCAGCAAAGATCAATGAACTCCTAGGCCATGTGAAGCAGAGCACGGGATAAGTGCTATGGTAAAGGTGAAGATCTGCGGTATAACTAACCTTGACGATGCCTTGGCGGCGATAGAGTGTGGTGCTGATGCTCTGGGTTTCGTCTTCGCACCAAGCCCACGCCAAGTGACCACCGAGGTGGTCAGGGACATTGTAAGCAAGCTCCCACCATTTATCTGCAAGGTAGGCGTCTTTGTCAACAGCGAACTCGCGCTAGTACAGGAGACAGTGTCCCTTTGCAGTCTCGGCCTGGCGCAACTCCATGGCGATGAAGATGCTGACTACTGCACTGCTCTTTTCCCGAAAGCGATCAAGGTGTTTACCGCCGATAGCCTGCCATCCGGTCAGGAGTTGACCGGCTACCGCGTTGCAGCATATATGCTCGATAAGAATAAGAGAGTTGCTCTGAGTGATGTAGAGCAAAACCGACTTTGGCAACTCGCCCGTCGGATCGGAGACTATGGCCCGGTGATACTGGCCGGAGGCCTAACCCCGGAGACCGTGGGCCAAGCAATCGAGGTGGCCCACCCCTATGCCGTAGATGTCTCCAGCGGGATAGAGGCAGAGCCGGGAAAGAAGGACTATGATAAATTACGTGCCTTCATTGAGGCAGCAAAATCTCCAGAAGAGGCACGGTCATTGCACCCGTAGGGGCAGACCAGCGTGTCTGCCC
>SOKG01000087.1 GCA_004376205.1 Dehalococcoidia bacterium
AGGGGACGGTGGCTTTCAGATGACCATTCAAGAGCTGGGCACGGCGGTTCAGGACAAAATCGCGGTGAAGATCGCCATTCTCAATAACGGTTACTTGGGCATGGTGAGGCAATGGCAGGATTTGTTTTATGGACGCCGCTATGTAGCCACTCCACTGAGTGGCCCTGACTTCGTTAGGGTCGCTGAGGCCTATGGGCTGCCTGGCATCAGGGTGACCGATAAGTCCCAGGTTGTGCCCGCTATCCAGAAGGCGATGAAGCACCAGGGGCCGTTTCTCGTCGATTTCGTGATTGAGCCAGAGGAGAATGTCTACCCCATGGTGGCGCCAGGGTGTACTCTGGCAGAGGTACTTGAAGATCCGAGGAAAAAGGTCGAGATTAAGGTAAAACCGCGAGAAACGAGCAATCTGTGACATCTTTTGGCTAACGTATCTACAGAAGGCAGGGTGACATGATAAAGCATACATTAGTAGCTCTGGTCGAAGATAGGCCCGGTGTCTTGAATCGTGTGGCAAGCCTGATCCGCAGGCGTGGCTTTAATATCGAGAGCATCGCTGTGGGGCATTCCGAGCTGCCGGGTCTTTCGAGGATGACCATAGTGGTCGATGGAGCCACCACCGCTGTGGAGCAGGTGAGAAAGCAGCTAGAGAAAGTGATCGAGGTGGTCAAGGTAGCCGACATCACGGAGGAGGGCATCGTTGCCCGGGAGCTGGCGCTGATTAAGGTCCATGCCACTCGTGCTATGCGTAGCGAGATTATACAGATTGTTGATATTTTTCGAGCAAACATCGTTGATGTTTCCCCTGATTCGCTGATCGTAGAGGTCACGGGTGATGAGGAGAAGATCGATTCACTGTACAGTCTCCTCAGGAAGTTCGGTATCAAGGAACTGACGCGTACTGGCAGGATTGCCCTTCCGCGAGGGTGAGGTGGAGGCGAGCAGGGTGCGACATAAAGGAAGCTAGGGACCGCCTGGAAGGGTTAGAGCGGCCTAATAAAGTGGAAAGACGGGGGCGCTAAATGTACTATGATAAGGACGCTGATCTGGGTTTACTCTCGGGCAAGACCATTGGCATAGTTGGCTATGGCAGCCAGGGTCATGCTCATGCCTTGAATCTCAGGGACAGCGGATGCAGCGTTGTTGTGGCTGAGGCCAAGGGAAGTGGTGCTTGGAAGGAGGCGAAGAAGGCAGGGTTCAAGGTCGGAACCGCCGAGGAAACGGCGAAAGAAGCGGACCTTATGACATTGCTTGTGCCTGATAACCTGCACCCTGTGGTCTATCGCCAGATGGAAAAGGGGATGACCAAGGGAAAGATGCTGATGTTCGCTCATGGCTTCAACATCCACTACAATCAGGTTGTCCCTCCCCCCGACGTCGATGTTGCGATGGTGGCGCCTAAGTGCCCTGGCCACATGCTGCGCCAGACCTATACCGAGGGCTCTGGCCCCCCAGCCCTGGTTGCCGTCCATCAAGACGCCTCGGGCAAGGCCAAGAAGATCGCTTTGGCCTATGCCAAGGGGATCGGCTGCACCAGGGCAGGGGTCTTGGACACTACCTTTGCTGAGGAGACGGAGACCGATCTCTTCGGCGAGCAGACCGTGCTCTGCGGGGGCGTGTCCTGTCTGGTGAAGGCCGCCTTCGAAACCCTGGTCGAGGCTGGCTACCAGCCGGAGGTCGCCTACTTCGAGTGCATGCATGAGCTGAAGCTCATCGTCGACCTCTTCTACCAGGGAGGTTTGAGCTACATGAATTACTCGGTGAGCGACACCGCCGAGTACGGGGGCTATGTCTCCGGCCCCCGGGTTATCGATGATTGTGCCAAGGGAGCGATGATGCAGATTCTGGCCGAGATTCAGGATGGCAGCTTCGCCACTCGCTGGATCCTGGAGAATCAGGCAGGACGCTCCTCTTTCTACAGGTTAAGGGAAATGGAGCAGAGCCACCAGATCGAGGCCGTGGGCAAGAAGCTAAGGGATATGATGCCCTGGCTCAAGAAGAAGTGATGGGGCGACAAGGGGGAAGTAACTTGGACAAGGTGATCATATTCGATACCACCCTGCGCGATGGTGAGCAGTCGGCGGGGGCGGCGCTCAATATCGATGAGAAGCTGGAGATCGCCAGGCAGCTGGAGAAGCTGAAGGTAGACGTCATCGAGGCTGGCTTCCCCATTACCTCTCCCGGAGATCTGGAGGCAGTGCGCCGTATCTCCCAGGAAATGCGCGGTTCCACTGTCTGTGCCCTGGCACATGCCCAGCCGAAGG
>SOKG01000319.1 GCA_004376205.1 Dehalococcoidia bacterium
CCATCGTAAAGAAGCTGCTGCACAGCCCTATCTCATGCCTCAAGAAGTACAACGGCAATCATCTTCAGGTGATCCAGGAGATTTTCGGACTGCCGATGTAGCCCCAGGCGGGAACATCTGTCGGCGGCTCTCCCCAAGGACAACTCGACAGGACTCCCTGAAAAGGATTGTTGAAACCCTTGACATTTGGCATAAGGTCATTTATAGTGTACGCGCGCGGTCATGTGACGATAGTCTGCGTAAGGGTGTATGTCTCAAGTGAACCGAGAAAGTCGTTATGTTCCTGAGTAGTGATCGGGCATCATTTTCTGTCCTGCCTGAGCAACTTCTGGGGAGGCGAATCTTTGCACAAAGGAGGCCCAAGGATGGTAGCATTCGTTAGGGGCAAATGGCTTATTTTTCTGGCCGTAGTTCTCTTGGTGCTAGCTAGTCTAATCCTGGCAAGTTGTGCAGCTGGAACCAGCAAAGGTACTATCTCGGGAACAGTCACCAACAGTTTGACCGGAGGACCCTTGATCGGTGCCACACTTACTACAGACCCTGCCATTGAGGGCGTAGACATTGAAACGGACGATAGTGGCAGCTACTCCGCAAGTCTTCCCGTGGGGATATACACTCTTACCTTCGAAAAGCAATACTTTGAGTCCTACACCGAGACGGTTTCGGTGGTAGCTCTTGAGCCGGCTAGCCAGCATGTAGCGCTTGCGCCCACCAGCCCGGTAGCGGTAGATGCCGGCGAAGATGAGGAAGGCTCCCCTGGCGGGACTGCGACTCTCAAGGCCACGGCTGAGCCTCTGGACGGTTCGACCGTGAGCGGCTACGAGTGGAGCCAGACCGCAGGTGTAGCCGCTACCATCCAGAACGCCAACTCTGCGACGCCAACGGTGACCCTGGGTGATCCGGCGGCCTACAAAGCCGAGCTTTTCGACCACCTCGATACTCTGGACCGGTTTATGGTCCAGGCCGTTAACCCGCATTCTCTGGAGGAGGCCGAGGCGGCCACCTTCACGGTCACTGTGACCACCAGCAGCGGGACTTACAGCGATACGGTGGATGTGACGGTGGACCTCACCTATGTAGTAAATACGGGTATCCGGAATGTACCCATTGGGTTGCCGGTACTGCTGCATGGGAAAATCCAGGATGCCTACAGTTGGACTCTCACGTCTCCCTCGGGGTCTGGTGCTGCCCTGGATGATTCCTCACTCCAGAATCCAGCCTTTACCCCTGATATTGCTGGTAAATACATACTGACTGAGGCAAACAGTGGAGCCACTCTTGACATCTACACTGGTACCTGGACAGGCGTTATCACCGGGCAGGATGCCAGCGGGCAGCCAGTTGCTGACGCCGCCTGCACAATGTGTCACGATGGCTCTATTGCCCCTGACAAGTTCAGTCCTTGGGCGGCTTCTGGACATGCCGAGATTCTTACGCAGAACATCGACGACCCTCAGGGCCATTGGAGCCTAGGCTGCGCCTCCTGCCACACTGTGGGCTATGACACCGATGCCGATAACAATGGTTTCGACGAGGCAGTTGCTGCAGAAGGCTGGGAGGTTCCCCATGGAGCTGTGGGTAACTGGGCCAACATGTTGGCTAATTACCCCGACACAGCCGGACTGGCCAATATCCAGTGCGAGAACTGTCACGGCCCCCAGCAGAGTGAAGCTCATATGCAAAGCTCTCCTCGAACAAGTATCTCGTCCGATGTCTGTGGAGCCTGCCACGGCGAGCCGCTGCGGCACGGCCGCTTCCAGCAGTGGGAAGAGAGCAAACACGCCGACTACACACTGGCGGTAGAAAGAGGCACGAGCAGCCACTGCGGGCGCTGCCATTCCGGCCAAGGATTCCTGGAGTGGTTGCCTCAGCTTGAGGCAGGTAATCCCGGAAACATCGAGACTGAGATCACCTGGACGGCCGAGACTGTTCATCCCACTACCTGCGTGGTCTGTCACGAGCCGCATGAGCAGGGCAAGATCTCCGGCGAGCCGAACACGGCTACCGTTCGTATCGAAGGTAACACGCCGTTGCTGCCAGCCGGATTCAAGGCGCTTGGCGTAGGCCGCGGCGCGCTCTGCATGACCTGTCACAACACGCGAAACGGTGCCCACAACGATGCGGTGACAACCACGATGGACGATCATGCACCCCACGTAGCGGCACAGGCTGATCTGCTCATGGGCGAGAACGCCTTCTTCGTGACTGTGGGAGAACGTTCTCCGCACTCCTACATCGAGGACAGCTGCACCAACTGCCACATGCAGTTGACACCCCCACCAGCGGAACTGAGCTACAATCTCAGCGGCACGAACCACACTTTCGAAGCAAGTCTCGAAATCTGCTCTAGCTGCCACGGGGTCTTCGACGGCGGCTCGCTTCAGGAAGCCATCGAGGGTCAGCTCGAGGAGCTCAAGACGGCCATTGAGCAGGCCATCACTGACGAGATTGCTGCACAGACAACCGGACGAGGTACAGTCACTCTAGTAGGAGTCGCGGCGGATGGCTCAGACGTAGTTATAACGGGTGCTGGCGCCGTCACCGCTGTGGAGCTCACTGAGTCCCACGGCCGGATAGCGATGGACATCACCGTTAACGGCACAACCTACGAGCATGTCAGGCTTGCCTCAGACACTGCGGTGGGCGCTGGCACGCTGGTTGATTCCGCTGCCGGTCAGACTATCGTCAAGGCTGCCTGGAACTACTTCCTGATTCATGGTGACGGTAGCAATGGCGTCCACAACCCCAGCTTTGCCAATAGGGTGTTGAACGCTTCAATCGATGCCTTGAAGTAACGAACATTAGCTCGTGTCAGAGGCGGGCTTTGCGTGACTGGCGCGTCCTTCACTGGCGCGCCAGTTTTACTTTACTAAGGGGGAGAGCGTGATCTCTGGTGCTTACCATTTCTCCTCTCATCATGCTCCCAGTCTTCACTGGCTCGCTTTGATAAGATCAGGCTTTGGACATGAGGAGTATGTTTCGCTTGAGGAGAGTTAACAGTGAGGTTCGTGCCTACCCTAACCTTGAGGAAGAAAGTTGCTCTCCTAGTTGCGGTTGGGCTGTTGTTGGGGGTTGGGGTGTTCTCCTTCCTGAGCATACAAGCCGTGAACCAGAGCACGGATGCAATGCTTCAGGAACGGTTGACCATCACCCTTCTGATAGCCGACTACGCAGACGAGGTATTGGGGCACGCTCTGGAAGAGCTTGAGCATTATTCCAGGCTAATAGGGAGTAACGGCCTGGAAGATGAAATCGAGCAGCAGATGAATGCTCTTGAGGATACGTATTCCCGAATGTCAATTTCTACGCTCGGCATCTTCCTCCTCGACCAGGAAGGAGGGGTTGTATGGAGTAAGCCCGACTATCCGGAGCTGGCAGACGTCAATATGTCTTCCTATCCCAGCATCAGCCAAAGCCTGGAAAGCGGTGAGGCTTGCATCTCCGGGCTTGTTTCAGCACCGGTGACCGGGACCCCGGCAGTTTTCCTCACCAGTGCTGCCAGGGAGGATAACCAGGGAACCAGAGGCATGCTTGTGGTGGCCATCGACCTTGTTCAATCGAGTATCAGCGGTTTCATACAGCCTATAGAACTGGGTGTGACGGGCTACGTTGAGATCGTAGACCAAAACGGCGTCGTTATCGCCAGAACCGAGCCCGGCCATGAACTCGCCCCTTTTGAGAAGAGCGACCACCCGGATCGCTTCGCGGCACTGATTAATGCTGGCGAGCCAACTGTAGGCACATGCCACACATGTCACGAAGCCGAGCAACAAGTGGAAAGAAGAGACGTATTGGCCTTCGCTCCCCTTTCCAGTGCCCCATGGGGCGTTGTGATTCGTCAGGCGGAAGAGGAAGCTCTAGCGCCCACACGCGAGTTGCGCCAAAGGCTGCTTTACTCAGGAGTAGGGTTGCTCGCCGTTGCTCTCATCATCGTGGTGATAATCACGCGAGACGTTGTGGGACGTATCAGGATACTAACCACCGCTTCTCAAAGGATAGCTGAGGGAGACCTGACCAGTGCTGTTGCCCCGTTGGGCAAAGATGAGATCGGCACACTAGGCCAAACCCTGGATGACATGAGGACAAAGCTGAAGGTCTCCTACAATGACCTGGAGCAGAGGACTAAGGAGCTGTCTTCGCTGCTCACGGTGTCTGAGATCCTTACCTCCACCCCTGATCTGGCCAACATACTGGACGATGTTGTAGCTAAGGCTGTGGAGGTTACCCTGGGGGCAGACGGTGGTGCCCTTGTTCTCCGGAGTGCGGACGAAGGAAAGCTGGCGTTGCACTCCGTCACCGGGCTAAACGTCGAGTGCCCTTCTGAGATCACAATGACGTCGGATGCGGAGGTTTCTTTGTTGGTGGTTTCAGGGCCGGCGGATGAGCTAACAAAGGCTGAGGCTAGAAATATTTGCGTTGCCTTCCTCCAGTTGCCTGAGGTGCGTGCTGAAGCTCAAAGCGCAGTGTGCAGCCCAATAGTGCACAAGGGCCAGTGTATTGGAAGTCTCATCATGGTGAGCCACCGGGATTCTGGAGCTTTCTCGGAGTCGGATCTTCGCCTCCTCCAGGCTATAGCAGACTACGTGGGCATCGCTATCGAAAGAGCACGTTTAGCGGAAGAGGCGGAGGAGGCAAGAGCCTTGCGAGAGGCAGATCGAATAAAGTCTCAGTTCATCTCTTCAGTCTCCCATGAGCTTCGGACCCCACTTACGTCAATCAAGGGCTATTCCAGTTCGCTGCTTCGCCAAGATGTCTCCTGGAATGAGGAAACGAAGCGCGAGTTCATCCAAACCATAGATGAGAAGGCCGACGAATTGCGGGACTTGATCGACAAACTTCTGCAGATGGCTAGATTGGAAGCAGGTGCCCTGGAACCACAAAAGGAGCCACTGCTAATCCCACGCCTTGCCCAGAAAGTCGTGGAGGAAATGGCATCACGAGCGAAGAAGCACGAGTTCGTTCTGGAATTTGCTCCTTCTCTCCCTGTGGTCGAGGCTGATGTTCTCCATCTGGAGCAGGTATTGTGCAATCTGGTAGAAAACGCTGTAAAATATTCCCCAGAGGGCGGTAGGATTGTTATCCGAGGTGAAGTTAAAAAGGACAGAATCGTGGTCAGTGTAAGCGACGAGGGTGAGGGCATTTCCCCAGAAGACCAAGATAAGGTTTTCGAGCGTTTCTATAGAGTAGATAGTCCTTTGACTCGTGGCACGCCCGGCAGCGGTCTTGGACTATCTATTGCTAAAGGCCATGTCGAGGCCCATGGCGGCGAAATCTGGTTGGAGAGCACGGTAGGCAAAGGGACCACATTCTATTTTACCCTGCCCTTGGACGGGATGGAAAGTGGCGAACAAGAATCGGGACAAGAGACAGGAAATGGGAAGGAAGACTTCGATTCTATTGGTGGATGACGATCCTCGCCTAATTAGGTTCGCGCGAGCCAATCTGGAATCAGTGGGCTATGAGGTTATCGTCGCCGGGGAGGCCGGAGCCGCTTTGCAGCTCCTGGATAGGGATATGCCGGATCTCGCAATACTGGACATCATGCTCCCTGGAATGGACGGCTTCGAGCTCTGCCATCGCATCAGGCAGTTCTCCGCAGTTCCCATCATCATGCTTACCGCCAAGGCAGATGAAACCGACAAGGTGAAGGGACTAAGGCTGGGCGCCGACGACTACCTAACCAAGCCCTTTGGAGTAGAAGAGTTGTTGGCAAGAGTGGAAGCTGTGCTGCGCCGTGCCAAGCACCCCGAAGAGACTACTGTCTCTCCCACCTTTAGCTACAGCGATTTCTCCATTGATTTCCTGCGGCATCGGGTGACTGTACGGGGCGAGGAGGTGTCATTCACACCGACGGAATACCGTTTGCTCTTTGAACTCGCGAAGAATGCCGGGAGGGTGATGTTTCACGAGGAACTGCTCAGCAGGGTGTGGGGCACGGAGTACCAAAACGAGGTGGAGTACCTCAGGGCTTATGTCCGTCACCTGCGCCAGAAGATAGAGGATGACCCACGCCAGCCCCAATACATTCTTTCCAAGCCTGGGATAGGCTACATGTTTGCCAGCCCGCCGTAAAAGGGTACTACTAACAGGGTAAGGGTTAAGGCATCTCTTCAAGGAGATGCCTTTTTTGTTGCAGCTTCGATTCATTTTTTCACGTTTTTTTCACTTTGCGGCCATTGTTTTTATGCGTCTTTCATGCGCACACGTGTATAATTGGACAACAAAAACTGAGAAGGCACCTAACGTTAGGAGATCGAAAGGCTCCTGTTCTTCGAGCGTTTCGTGGACCACAAATGTCTATACGTGACACCAGACGCGGAGAGAGGAGCCGGGCGGGACGGCAACTTGAGATACTGCGTTTAGGCCTGATGAATGGAGAGGTGAACGGAATGACACCAAAGGAAGCACTTCGAGAATGTCAGGCCTTTTGCCGGCTGACTGACGACAAGCTTGAGAAGATAGCGGCTTTGTCTTCAGAGCAAGTTTTCGAAGCGGGTGCCACTATATTTCAAGCGGGTAGCATGGCTGAACAAATCTTTGTCCTTATGCAAGGAAAAGTGGCGCTACAAATGGAAGCGCCAATGGGACAATTGCAGTTGCGCAAGCGTGTCACCCTCGATACCATCGGAAACAGCGAACTGTTTGGATGGTCGGGCATAGTCGAACCCTACATCTACACGCTTTCGGCTATATGCTTACGAACCTCAATAGTCTTGAGTATCGATGCTCGCAAGCTGAGTTCTCTGCTTCAGGAGGATTGTCCCATTGCTTATGAGGTGTTGCAGGGACTCGCTGTTGTTATCAGCTCACGGCTTCATGACACTATGCAATTGTTGGTGACCGAGAGAAGCCTGGCATAATGAGACGGGGACAAAGAAGCTCTGGCTGCAAGGGAAGCCAGCTCCGAGGGAAAGGCTGAAAGCGCCTGTTGGTGTCAATAGACGGGTCAGCTAATCTGAAAGGAGGCGTGAAGTGCAAAACAGACGAGTGCTAATTGCTTCTGCACACGCTCCGGTACGTCGGCTACTGACAGACGTTGTGAGGGACGAACCAGGGTTTACTGTAGTTGGAGAGGCAGGAAGCGAGATCGAGGCAACAGCTTTGGCCAGACGATTGGAACCTGAAGCTGTGCTGGTAGACTTCCACCTGCCACACGCTATCGATCTAGAATCCGTCCGCCTGTCCCGAGTGAGCGGATTGGACACAGCCATGGCAATCATCGATGAGTCGAGGGACGCGCGGGTGATACTACTAACCAACCTCGATGACGTAATCCTCCACGGTAAAGTCCTTATTCGGGGCATCGCCAGGCGCATGCTGGTGGAAATAGGTGGCATTAAGAAGGCATTCACGTTGCGAGAGCTGTGCCTTGAGGTACCGCAGGCAGGCGCACTTGTCTACGCCCATTTTGAGGTGACCAAGCGGCAGCCAGCCTTAGGACGGAGCAGGGCGCAACGGGTGCTTCGTAACGCGCTTCTGACTCTAGCGGGCGCCTTCGTTCTCTCCCATGTCGCCTACCTTGTGATTTTCTTAATTGGCATTCTCCTGATCGCGATAGCGCAGTAGATCGCGACAAACAAGGGCACACAGGCCCAGCAGCAGAAGTTAGCTGCACAACCTGGTAGCTGGCGGTGGCATGATGGCGGAAGTCCATGAGGAAGCAAGTTTCACTGGTTTGCTCGCGGAGCACAGGGCAGCTACTAGCTCGAGGCCCTATCATGAGAATGCTGAGGCCATATTCCGCAGCCGATGCAACCGCCCACCAGCCCACCCCGACGAGAACATAGTATTCTGGCAACAGACTTTGCAAGCCAAATTGGCCTCCGTCACAGACAGTGTCCACAGAATGAATGTGTTAGCTCCCTCCAGGTCTTGTTGGTTTTCCCTGCGAGGGGAGCGCCATGCAATAACTCGTCAATAGGCTGCCAGATGGCAGTAGATATGGTAGCTGCAATGAGAAGGAGATGAGAGACTGCAAAATGTAGAGGAGGGTATGGAGTATGGACGCCTGGGTAATTGCACTTATCGTTTTTGTAGCGTTGGCAGCGTTGGGCAGTAGTATCCGGATAGTGAGGCAGTATGAACGGGGGGTGGTGT
>SOKG01000225.1 GCA_004376205.1 Dehalococcoidia bacterium
TCTCAAAGAAGGCAATCTCGCTTGAGGTGAAGCTGGTGGACCGGCTCGTACCGGATAGGCTGCTGCTCTTTTACTTGAATACATTAGATAAGCGTGTGCCACCTAAAGCCATCGATAGGGTCATTAACGGGCTGGACAAACTTCCTCAGAAGGTGCGCTCTTCTCTTATTACCGCGGCAGATGAGTATGTCCCGGATACGGTAGCGAGTTCGAGAAAGGTCTCTGCTATCATTTCCGGAGTTTACAAGTATGTTCCGGACAGGATAATTCCCGCCGAGTCCGCTGAGGGCTGGGCAAATGTCAAGATGAAGTTCCATATCCCAACTTTGCTATCAAGAGATGATGGACATCCCACGACGTAGCCGACAATGAATCGTGAGCATCCTGAGCATGGCAGGTGCCCGCACTGCAACTCATTGAGGTTGCACAAGTCAGGGATTGTGTATGTGAAAGAAGGCCCCCGGCAGCGGTATTACTGTCGAGCCTGCCACAGGACGACCATAAAGCCCAAGTTACAGCTGAATCTGCCGCTTGAGGGAGAAGGGCCCAACCCTGGTTAAGAAGCCTCAATGAGGGGTTTCTTACCCTTTGAGGTCATCTTTGTCCCCTGCGTGAAATCATTGTCTTGGTTATCCCCCTAGCTACCATTCTTGTCCACCGTGTATCAGCCTGCAAACCTTCCCAACCTCAATTGGTGCAAAGAACCTGGAACTACCTTGTGGTTGACGTACGCTGGCAAGTAGGTATACTGAGCATGGTTCGAGCTATGATTTGACAGCCACGCCGGGAGTATTGTTAAGCAAAGCGAGATCAAGCCAAAATTGAATGACGAATACTACATGAGAAAAGCCTTGAATCTTGCCCGCAGGGGGCTGGGAAAGACGCGTCCCAACCCTATGGTCGGGGCGTTGATTGTAAGAGATGGCGAGATAATTGGCCAAGGCTATCATCGTCGCTACGGGGGCGACCACGCCGAGATCATCGCCACCCGGGATGCCAAGGGAGATATGAGCGGCGCAACCCTCTATGTCACCCTGGAGCCCTGCTGCCACCAGGGGAAGAAAACCCCTCCCTGCCTGGATGCCCTACTCAAATACAATCTGGAGAGGGTTGTCATCGGGACTGTGGATCCAAACCCGCAGGTTAATGGCAAAAGCATCGAGGTTCTCAGAGAGCGTGGGGTTGAAACAAAGGTCGGGGTTCTAAGCGAAGAGTGTTACCGGCTCAACGAGGTCTATTTCAAGTATATTCAAACGGGAATCCCCTTTGTCACCCTCAAGTTCGCACAGACCTTAGATGGGAGGATTGCCAGCACGACAGGTGATTCACGTTGGATAAGCTCCGAGCCGTCTCTGAAGTTGGCCCATAGACTTCGCAGCTTTCATGACGCAGTTCTGGTAGGTGTAGGGACCGTTTTGAGGGATGACCCCCAGTTAACGGTACGTCAGGTGAAAGGGAGAAATCCCATCCGCATCGTCACCGACAGCAGATTGAGAATCCCGCTGAACTCCAAGATTCTTGGTGACCAGGAGATTGCTCCCACTATTATTGCTACCACCTCGCAGGCTGATAGGGGGAAATCGTCCGCCTTAATGCAAATGGGCATAGAGATTCTGATGGTCGGGGAGGACAAAGAAGGCGAGGTCGATCTAGAAGACTTGCTCAAAAAGCTGGGACAGAGAGACTTCTCATCTATCTTAGTAGAAGGGGGAGCAACACTCATCACCTCATTGATCCGGCAGGAACTTGCAGATAGATTTATAGTGATCTTGGCCCCCAAGATCATGGGCAAAGGGATTGATGCAGTGGGGGATCTGGGGATATCGGACGTCGAGCGGGCCCTGAAACTGTCCCTTGTTAAGACGTACAGAAGTGGAGAAGACCTAGTCATTGAGGCAAGGCCAGAAGTTGATAGAGGGTGAACAGAACTACTGATCAGCCCCATCGGAAGCATCAACCTGTCAGTAAACTCAGAGAAACGTAAGCCATCTTCAATTCAGAAATCGGTACTCTCCGCGCCTGACAAGCAAGATTTGTGCCGCAAAGTGGAATACCCCATCCAATGGATGCCTATGGGGAAGAGGCAGTGAAGGTTCTTGCTGGTTAGACCTGCAGTTCGGCCAAATGAACGGGCCCCGACATATCGGGGCCCGTTTACTATGGCATCCTGCACTGAGTGGCAGTCAACCTGTTCGATGGCTGCTACCCAGCATTGACAGGAGAAGGAGAGCTAGGTACAATCAGCGTGGCGATAAGCAAGACGCTGCCCCTGCGAAATGGTGGAGTGATTTGACTGCTCGCCGAAGCTAAAATAGGGGCCGTTAGCTCAGGGGAAGAGCACCTGACTTTTAATCAGGGTGTCGCGGGTTCGAATCCCGCACGGCTCACCAAAGCTGGAGAGCATCCCCTTCCAAGGGATTTTTAAGAGAATCAGGGTGTCAGTACGCTAGGTCTGCCGACACCCTGATTTTACTGTATCTTCGACCAAAATGTCAATCAGCCCTTCGCTATTCTGCGTCAGGAATGAACCTTGATAACAAACGAAATGACCAGAAAACCGTACGGTTATGCTGTTTCTTCCCCCCATGGCTCAACGGTAGAGCGGGCGGCTGTTAACCGCTAGGTTGTAGGTTCGAATCCTGCTCGGGGAGCCGCTTCCTATCTGGCCAGACTTACTTCTATAACCCATATTTCTATGCGTATAGAAGCCACGAATATGCTTGTTGATGAGTGGAATAGGGAATACAATCAATCCCTTCTTCGCAGTTCACTGGGATATCGGCCTCCAGCTCCAGAAGCTATTCAGCCAGTCTATAAGCCGGTAACTCTAACTTTTAAGGTGGTACAATAATTGGGGGCTGGTCACCTTAGCTATGCTATGGTCCCATAGGTAAGTTGTCAAGAATTGCAGCCATATCGCTTCACTCGCCCAGGATCATGCGCGCAGCTTTGAGCCCCGAAAGCGCTACTGTAGGGACTCCTCCCCCTGGAGTAGTCCAATGTCCTGCTAAGTAGAGGTTGTGAATCGGCGTGCGCTGGTCCAAGCGTTTGAGGAACATGCTTGGCGAGTACGCCCAACCCATGGCTGCCCCCATAGTGTTCAAGGTGTATCTCTCGTATGTCAGAGGAGTAGCTGCGTCCCGTACTATGATATGCTGTGAGAGGCCAGGGATCAGCTTTTCAGCCTTAGCAATGAGGGTGTCTGACATTTCCCTCTTCTCTTCACTCCAGCTTCTGTTCCTCAAATGATACGGTGCCATCGTCATCACTATGACAACGTGGCAGCCCTGAGGCGCGAGTGTGGAATCTATGTAGGTCGGCACAGCAATTCCAAAACAGGGAATTGAGGGTTCGCCCCGTAGCAGAAGCTCCCATTCTCGTGTATTGTCATAGGTCTCGTATACTATTGTTTCGGGGGCGTCTAGACCTACGCCCCTTGGGTCGATACTTACCCCCAAGTAGACATAGAAAGCTGACAGGCTGATCTCAAGCTGACGCAGCAGATTGACAAACTCCGCAGGCAGATGGTCTTCGCCAATCATGTTGAGGAAAGTGGAACGTGCCGCCACATTCGACACGACTTGTTTCGCCTGGATACGTTTTCCCTCGGACGTCTTGACACCCACAGCGACTCCATCTCGCACTGCTATCTGGTTAACCAAGGTCTTGTATTCGATTTCTCCCCCGTGTCTCTCCAGGGCCCGCACGAGCGCGTCGGGTATGCTCTGGACCCCTCCCATTGGATAGAAATAACCGCGTGATTGTTCGGTGATCAGCAAGGCGGCGTAGTCTATCGCCGAGTTCCGCCAGTTTGGATGCCATAAGTGCCAGTTTGCACTTACCAGAGCCTTGAGTTTCGCATCCCTTATATACTCGTCCAGCAACTCCTGGAAGGACTTATACCGGTACTTCTTGATCAGAGGGGATGTTTCGGGAAGTCTACGAATATCGTCGTGGATCTTCCCAATGACATCGAATAGCCCAACTATGCCTTCAGCTTCCCTCGGGAATTTGTCTTTGAGTAGAGAAGGCCAGTGCGTAACGTCTCGGCTGCTTTCCAGTGACACATCGGGAAAAACGAATCGCTGGAACTGCTCCCTGAACTCCAGTTCATCCTCGATATCCAGCGCCGACAGCACCCTCTGGAACGCACCGCTCTCTTTTCCGCCCGCCAAGTGCAGCACACCAGCATCGAATTGGAACCCTTTCCTGTTGAAAGATGTGCAACAGCCTCCAGGCACATAGTGCTGCTCCAACACCTTCACCCTCTTGCCACGCTTCGCCAAATAGGCACCACACGTCAGACCTCCAATGCCCGCGCCAATAACGACAACATCTGTCTCCTCATCGAAGCCTCTGTTTGCCTTCACGCCTTCACGCTCCTTCGTAATAGCCGAGTCCCAACGAGTGCTAGATACTATGACCCACAATGAACCCCGAGGCAACCGCCTCCATTAGCTTACCCGGCTCCGCACCGTCACCGACAATATGCAACTCCACTGTGCTATCGCTCAGCTCGCTGGCCAATCCTTCAGTAGCAACAATGCCAACATTCACAACTGTGTCAGCCTCTACGAATACAGATGAACCCGGTCGGCTCACCCTCACTCCTCCACTGGTTATCTCATCCACCTTTGCCCCCCTGATCATTTCGACTCCAGCATCCCTCAGCTTCTTCAGTAATACCCATCTATGAGTGATCTCAATGTCAGATCCCATTCGGTCCGACTCCTCGATAATTACAACTTGCTTGCCTCGATCGGACAGGGTATCAGCAAGTTCGCAGCCCGCAAAACCGCTGCCTAGTATCGCCACACGTTTCCCAAACGGGAAGTCGAAACGAAGGAGCCACCGAATCAGTCTAGGATCATAGAAATATCTGACGATTAGTCCGGCGAGGAATGACAGAATCCTGAGGCGGAATCCACCCCCTTGTTTCATGCGTCCGGCTAGGAGAGCCTGCATGTCCGTACGGTCGAGTATTGTAGCGCCGTCAGCGATACGGGTTCTGAGAGGCGAGGGCGTGCAACCGAGTGCCAGCACCACGGTGTCTGGTCCCATGTTTTCAATCCATTGAGCTGTGACACGGGTGCCCAGCTTGACATCTATGGGCAGTCTCCGGATATCTCGCTGCATGTACCTCAGCACCGGCCCCAATCTATCGTTTGTGATTGACGCGAGCAGCAGTGCTCCTCCAATCCTCGGACCCTGGTCACACAGCGTGACTGCATGGCCTCTCAAAGACGCTATTCTGGCTACTTCCATCCCTGCAGGACCACCGCCCACCACGAGAACGTTCTTTCTGGTTTGAGCCGACATCTCTTCAGGATAGGCACTCTCTCTTCCCACCCTAGCGTTCACGCTGCAGTAGACCGGCGGGTCATCCACGGCTGAGATGCAGCGACAGCAGTTCATACAAGGTCTGATGTCCTCAAGACGCCCCTCTTTGGCTTTGTTTGGAAGCTCGGGGGCAGCAATGAGCGCTCGAGCCATATAGATCATGTCAGCCTTGCCATTAGCCAAAACACGCTCGGCGATCACAGGATCCTGAATCTGAGTTCCAGCGGCCACAGGGATGCTGACTGCCTGTTTGACTTCCTCAGCCATATACACCCACGCGCCTTGTGGCACCCATGTCTGAATGATGGGTACAGATGCGTAGTGCCATCCTGACATGACGTCGATCTGACAGACTCCGACTTCTTCCAGCGTCGCTGCCATCTGCTTCGTGTCTTGTAGATTGTAGCCCTGCGGGTCCATGAGGTCGGCTCCGCTCAGACGGCAGGTTATTGGATAGTCTTTGCCAGCCTTTGCTTGTATGTCGCCGATGATCTCAAGAAGAAAGCGCATGCGGTTCTCAAGACTGCCGCCGTATTGATCGGTTCTCTTGTTGGTTAGCGGCGACATGAACTGGGATATGATGTAGCTCACAGACGCAATGACTTCAACGGCGTCGAATCCGGCTCGCCTCGCTCTTAGGGCGCCATCACCGAACCCTTCAACCATTTGGTGTATCTCCTCAATGCTGAGAGCCCTAGGCATGGTAGGCTGGCGAGGCCCGCCGAGACGGAATGCGGAGCCAGGGCGGCCGGTTGGCGTGATCCCGGAAGGGCTGACAAACTCAACAGGTCCGCCTCCAAAGGCCCAGTTGTACCCGACTCCTATCTGTGCGTATACTCTCGCACCATTGATGTGAATAACGTCGACCAATTCCCTGAGCCCAGGAATGAAGGAGTCATCATATATGCCATACAAGGGCCCTTGATCCAGTCTTGTAGTGCTGCAGCTTATGCCGATGAAGGCTACGCCGCCTCTTGCTCGCTCCGCGTAGAACGCCCTCGTCTGCTCGGATACCTTTGCGTCCGCCTCGAAGGCTATTCCCATCGCAGGCATCTTGATGCGATTCTTCAGCTCGATTCCGCCTACTATAATAGGCTGGAACAATTTCTCCAGCGGCTTCGTCAAGGGTACATCCTTGCCTTTCTGGCCACAAGCAGGGCCTGCGGCATTCACCCAGGTTTCCAGTTGGCAGGGGCGATGGGTATTATAACGCAGGCGAGTGTTAGTGACCAGCCCCCGATTATTGTACCACCTCAAAAGTTAGCGTTGCTAGTATATTGGATGGCTGTATAGCCTCTTGAGCTGGAGGCCGATACTCCAAAGTGCTATGTGGTAGAATCTGATGGCTTAATCAGAAGGGAGTCCTTCTCGAGATCTTGATTTCCAAGTGAAAATTCCACTTTCGTAGAGGTATCTCCTTTTTGGAGCAGCAGATTATCCAACGGAGTGGCTGGAGTAACAATCCGCTATTTCGTGCAATTCGGGAGCTTGACAGGACCAAGTCCGTTACTTAAAGTGTCCATTACTGAATTGTGCCAATGTTGCTGACGACGAACACTGGATAACGCCGCTGGAGGAATTGGGGTTTTTCCTGGAGTATCAGTTCTCACGCCTAGTCCCCAAAAACTGAAGGAAAATGAATGACCGTCAGATTGGGTAAAGAGAAGGAGACCATTCATGCAATCGATACTGACGCTGACGATGAACCCAAGCATAGATAAGAGTTCACGCGTGGATCATGTGATTCCCGAGCGGAAGCTTCGGTGTAAATCTCCTCGATATGAGCCAGGTGGCGGCGGCATCAATGTCTCTCGGGCCATTCGTAAACTAGGCGGCAAGTCGGTGGCACTTTATCCTGCTGGAGGTCCCGCTGGGCAGATGTTTCGGGATCTGCTCGACCAAGAGGGACTCGATCATCATCCTATTCAGGTCGAGGGATGGACGCGTGAAAATCTCATAGTGTATGAAGAGGCCACCGACCAACAATTCCGTTTTGACATGCCGGGACCAATCCTTCAGGACAAGGAGTGGAACGAGTGCCTTACCGAGGTGTCCGAGATAGATCCCAAACCGGACTATATCGTCGCCAGTGGGAGACTCCCACCTGGGGCGCCAAAGGACTTTTACGCTCGTGTGGCGCGTCTGGCGAGAGAGCTTGGCGCAAGGATGATCGTGGATGCCTCAGGGGAGGCACTTTCTCCTGCGATCCGCGAAGGGGTTTTCCTTATCAAGCCCAACCTGCGCGAACTCAAAGAACTTGCGGAACACGAGATCGAAGACGAATCGCACCAAGAGGATTTGGCAAGGCAGATCGTTAATAGCGGACAGAGCGAGGCAGTCGTGATTTCCCTTGGGGCAGCAGGCGCCATGATGGTATCAAAAGAGGGATGTGAACACCTGAGGGCACCCACTGTGCCCATCAAGAGCAAAGTAGGGGCTGGCGACAGCATGGTTGCGGGCATTGTTCTGAGCCTGGCCAGGGGCCTTCCGTTGAAAGAGGCTGTCCGCTTCGGTGTAGCAGCCAGTGCGGCGGCCGTGATGACACCGGGGACCGAGCTGTGTCGCCGAGAGGATGCCGAGAGGCTTTATGAGTGGATGACTTCAGGAGCAACCCCGTGATCTTTTGTTGGAGCAGAGAGGATCAAGCTCATTAGACACAGAGTAAAGCCGCTCAAAGGGCTTCATTGGGAGCACGTGTGTATGTAGTCAGCAAAAGTGGGACAGTTAGGCCTTGAGAATCAAAAGACGCT
>SOKG01000161.1 GCA_004376205.1 Dehalococcoidia bacterium
GAGCATCTCATCCTGGCCTATCCAGGCTGGGAGTGCGATGCGCTGGCTGTGCCCTATGACCGGGAAGCGATCGCCACGGCTTGCGTGGAGGCTCTGGAGAGGGCTAAGGCTTATGGTATGAAGACGCTGGTTGACGCCACCCCCATCGATCTGGGCAGGGACGTGGAACTGGATAGGATGGTCTCCGAGAGAACGGGCATAAATATCATCTGTGCCACCGGACTATACATGGAAGCCATGGGGAAGCATAGTTATCTATCGTTTCGCAGCCAGTTCGGCGACACCACCACCGAGATATATGAGACGTTTATGAAGGAGATCACCCAGGGTATCGGGGATACCGGCGTCAAGGCCGGCGTGATCAAGGTGGCCACTGGTCAGGGGGAGCTTTCCCCCTATGAGGAAAGGATACTCAGGGCAGCTGCCATGGCTCAGAAGGAGACTGGGATTCCCATCATCACTCACACCGAAGGCGGAACCATGGGGCCGGAGCAGGCTGCTCTCCTCATCTCCGAGGGGGCAGCCCCTGAGCGTATAGTAATCGGCCACATCGGTGGCAACGCCAATCTGCAATACCACACCTCCATTCTCGAACAAGGGGCCTACATCGCCTTCGACCGACTGGGACTCGAATTTTTGTTCCCCGACAATCTGAGAAAGGCCTGTATCATCGGCCTAGTTGGCATCGGCTATGCCGACCGGATCATGCTTTCTCATGACTATTGCGGTGACCATTCGGTATGCTGGCTGGGCCGTCCCGTCGAGCTGCCGGATTTCGCAAAGCCGCTGTTCGCCAACTGGTCCTACGCCCATGTGTTCAAGAACATCATCCCCGCTCTCAAAGAGGCAGGGGTGAGCGATGACAAGATCGATACCATGATGGTGCAGAACCCGCGCAGGCTATTCTCTGGAGAGTAGCAAATATCAAAGAGCCGATTTAGAATCAGGAGCACCCGATCGGATAACAGGGGCCTTCGCAATGACACTGTGGCATCGATGGAGGTAATAGATGGAGCTAAGGGGAGCCGAGGTTGTCTGTCAAATGCTCAAGGACGAGTGTGTGAAGTATGTTTTCGGCGTTCCCGGCAACACCGAGATACCCCTCCTAGATGCACTGGCCCAAACCCCAGAGATAACGTATTTGAGTGCGATCCACGAGTCCGTCTCCATGGGGATGGCCGATGGTTATGCCCGGGCTTCGGGAAATGTGGGGGTGGTCTTGGTGCACACCACCCCGGGCACAGCCTACATTATAGGCAACCTGTACAACGCATATAACGCTGGCACGCCCATAGTAGTGCTGGCCGGTCAGCAGGACTCCCGCCTCCAGTGGAGCGACCCTCTGCTGGACTCCGATCTCCTGCCCATGGTGAGCCAGTTCACCAAAGACCGCTGGTGGGTGGGACATGCCCAGGACATACCCATGGCCCTGAACCGCGCCTTCAAAGAGGCTACAACCCCACCAATGGGGCCGGTATTTGTAGCTATCCCCAGGGACTTGCAGTCTCAGACCATGGTTTCTGATGCCCCCCCAGCCCGAGGCCGCCAAGTGCCCATGGCCATCAGGCCCGACCGGGAGTCACTGATGAGGGCGGCACAGCTCCTGGCTGCTGCGGAACAGCCGGCCATCCTGGCCGGTCACCAGGTGCCCGACGCCGACGCCACTAGCGAGCTCGTCGAGCTGGCTGAGACCCTAGGCGCCCCGGTATACACCACTGCGGAATTGCCTAAGCTGATCTTCCCTCGCAACCACCTCCTCTATTATGGTAGAGTGCCGCCGCTAGGATTCTCCCTGCCGGGGCTGGACAGGCCCGCTGACGTGCTGCTGGCAGTGGGGAGTCAGCTGTTCAAGCAGCTATTCCATATTGAAGGGCCCCTGATACCGCCCGCCACCAGACTGATACAGATAGACCTCGACCCGCGGGGATTGGCCAGAGACTGCCCGGCTGAGGTGGCCCTGGTGGCCAGCCCCAAAACAGCCCTCGCTGAGCTGGCGAGCGAGGTCGGGCGGCTGATGTCGCCCGCCCAGCGCGAGGCGAGCCGACGAAGACTTGAAAAGCTGAAGAGCGCTCGTGTCCTCGCCAGGGAAGCTTGGGAAGCAGATTTCGAGAAGGACTGGGATACTGTGCCCATTCGGCCATCGCGGGCCATCAAGGAGATCGCTGGCGCCCTGCCACCGGGCAGCGTAGTAGTCGATGAGGCGGTGATGCTCACCACCTATGTTGAATATATTATGGAGTTCTCCGAGCCCGGTAGTT
>SOKG01000162.1 GCA_004376205.1 Dehalococcoidia bacterium
CACGCGAAGCCCGGTACCAGTGCGGGGGCGTTGGCCACGACGCCGTCCAGCGCCGCAAGCGGGGGGGGGGGGGTCGGAGTGGGCGTCTGTGTTGGGATAAGGGCAGGGGGAGGAGTAGGCGTAGGCGTGGGGGTAGCTGCCTCCCCTTCTTCTAAGCTTTGAACGCGTTCGTCTAACTCATCAAGTCTGTCCAGTATCTGATCGACCCGACCATCTTCCCCACCGCAGCCAAGTTGTGATACTAGCGATGCACTCAGCAATAGTAGGATGGCTATCAGAACGTACGCTCTCTTCATAGTGCTTCTCCTTTCCATATCCGTTATCCCTATAAGTGTTGCACTACAGGCTTCCTATGGTATTATATGTTTCGCAGTAGAATATCGCAAGCCAAGGGTTTACCAAGCCCAGCCAGGCGGATTTGGAGAGAGCTGGTACACAAAGTAGGCAAGAAGTCAAAGAGGTGATTAACATGACAGAGAATGCCAAAAGGGCTATTCTTTTTCTACTATTTGCCGTAGGACTCATACTACTCATAGTAGGAGCGACGACATCTGCATATTCTACCATCACAGGTGTTATCATTTTTCTCTGTTTCTTGTTCGGTAGCGGAGTACTTAGAAGATGGTGGGGCCTCAAGGGAAAGAAAACCGAGGGGCCTTGAAAGAAGGAAATCTTACTAACACTCTCCACCACTCTCCCACTATGTATTCTTCATATGGCTGTTGCATGCGTTTGGAGATCCTAGCCCCTAGGTAATAAAGCAGGTAGGGAAGTGCTACCACCACCGGGGGGTTACCCAAGCCCACAAAGCCCTCAGGTTTTGACAACAGGTCTTCACAATATCCCCTCCCAGTGCTGACAACCGAACTTATCGCCTGATAGCCGCAGCTAGAGCCAGAACCCAGACCAGCGGCGTCTGATTACCGCTAGTCTATGTGACCTCCACTCCTCGATTTGCCGTAGGGGCTTGACAAACTTGGCGAAAAGTGGTAAAAGTCCATAGTCCATTGGTAGGCCTTGGCTTGCGGACTAAAAGCGGCTGGCTTGTTCAGAATCGGGGCGTTTTCAGTCCGTAAGTCCACCAGGGAGTTGAACGTTAGCAGATACAACCACAGACGACTGAAGAGGTGGTTTAGCCTTGGTTTTGGTCTTGAGGGGCATTGACAGCAGACGGTGCAAGACCTGCCAGCATTATGACGATGAGGAGGGATGATGGACTGCAGGGGCTTAATCGTAGAACGCCTAATATCGCCAACGGCCAGGCAACTTGACGCGCTGAAACTTGCATCGGACGGCTTGACCAACAAGGAGATAGCCAATGAGTGGGGCCTCTCCGAGCAGACGATCAAGAACCACTTTGCTGCCTTGTATCTCAAACTTGGCGCGCATGACAGGGCCCACGCCGTCGCACTTGGCTTGAAGAGAAAATTGATATGACCAAGTGCAGGGCTGAGCGCACCTGGACCGACTTTTGCGAGCGGTGGTTTGACTCTAAGGCCGAGGCTGAAAGAGGCGAAGAGCTTAGAGTGCTGGAGATGACTGGGGACATAAAGACCTTGCGCTATTAACCAGGGTTTCAGTTGTCCAGCGAAGACAATCCCTCCTATTAGTGTTTCAATAGCTATTGACTTCTGTTATAGCGTGCCTGATGGTTCAGCACTCCGAGATGAGAGGAAGCAGGCCAGCATCTCATTGGTTAACTCCATGACCGAGACGAGGGTAACATTTGCCTGCGGCGACCTCTCCCTCGAGGGCGTCTCCAGCGTGCCCGAGGGGAAAGGGCCTTTTGCTGCGGTGGTGGTCTGCCATCCCCATCCCCTCTACGGCGGCACGATGGACAATAATGTGGTCATCGCCGTCTGCCGGGCCGTGTCGCAAACATCTATCGCCTCTTTAAGGTTCAACTTTCGCGGCGTTGGCGGAAGCCAGGGAGGGCATGCCGACGGGGTTGATGAGCAGGATGACGTCGCCGCAGCACTCTCCTTCCTCGGGTCAATGGAGACGGTCGACCAAGCCAGGATTGGGCTTTGCGGCTATTCCTTTGGCGCTGGCATTGCCCTTGAAGTTGCCGCCAGGGATGAGCAGGTGAAGGCGTTGGCTTTGGTGTCGCCCATGCTCTCCCATCCCTCTCCAATAGAGAGTTATGTCAAGCCAAAGCTCCTCCTCTGGGGCAGCCAGGACCTCGCGCTGCCCGCCGCCGACCTTAAGAGCTTCACCGAAGGACTACCGGAGCCCAAGCAGTACAAGGTAATCCCCGGGGCTGACCACTCTTGGCGGGGCTATGAGGACAAGGTGGCTCCCAGGGTTGCCGCCTTCTTCACAGAGACACTCAAGCCGTCTGCTCAGGCCTAGGCCAACTCCTCTGACCACCCGGGGACATCTTCCGCAAATCCAGCCCCTTCTCCCCTAGCTGGCGGCGAAAGGCTTCGAAGGTCGGCGTGGAGGCAAAATAAAGCAGGTGGGAGTGGCATCCGCAACCCGTGGAGCCAAAGCCAGTGAGCAGTACCTGGGCCTGAGGCATAGCCGCCGCAGCCTGATACCAGCGACACTCCACCCTCTCGTCGGAAACCAGATACCAGACCTCGACCACTTTCGCTTCCTGCCTCAGATAATCGATATGCCAGTGAAGCCTCTTACCGCCCCGGAGGTGCCGCCTGAGTCGGGAGGGGAGCCCTCCCAGCGCGCTGCCCACATAGAGGTAGTGGCCGGGCGGGAAGGAGCAGTTGGCTAACTTCCCCACGGTGATGGCGGTCTCTTTTTCCAGGATGAGGAGGAGAGCGTAAGTGCCTCTGACATTTGCCACGAAGCGATTCTAGGCTGCAGACGGGCGAGTGTCAATGAAGTCTTCTCGCCAGCCCGGGGAGGAGCGTCCAATTGAACGCCTCTACCAGATGTGCTAAACTCGGAATCGAAAATGAAACGGTGGCTACAACAGGTTACAGCGGCGAGATCAGAGGCCTTTAGACGCGGACTGACAAGAGGTCTGCCGTTATTCTTGATCGCCTTGTCAGTAGTCGGCGTTGACCAGCTCAGCAAGTACCTGATCAGGGCTAACATGGAGATAGGGCAGTCGATACCCAGAGAAGGCCCAGTGGGGCTTCACTATACTACCAATACCGGCGGGGCCTTTGGCCTTTTCGCCAACCAGGCCTTTCTCCTGAGCATGGCCGCTGTGATTGGAATCGCGGTTCTTGTCCTTTATCTTCGTTACCTCCCTCCAAGGAGCACGCTGCTCAAGGTGGGGCTGGGGCTTGATCTGGGGGGCGCCATCGGCAATCTGATCGACCGCCTTCGCCTTGGAGAGGTCACCGATTTCATCAATATTGGCGCCTGGCCGGTATTTAACCTCGCCGATTCGGCCATAGTTGTGGGCACTTTCCTTATCGTTTTCTGCCTCCTATTGACCGCCAGAAGGAGAGCCCGTTAGCGAGAGAGACACCCGCTTGCCTTCTATCGCAGAGATGAATAAAAAGCTTGAGTTCACCGTCAACAGCCCCGGCAGTCGCCTTGATAGGTACATAGCGGAGCACTGCCAGATCTCCCGCGCCTATGCCCAGCAGCTGATCGGCGAGGGGCAGATCACAGTCAATGGCAATCGCTCCAAAGCGAGCCACAGGCTCGCCGTCGGTGATAGAGTTGTTGCCATCATACCCCCACCATCCCCCATTTCCCTGGCCCCCGAGGATATACCGCTTAAAGTTGTCTACGAGGATAGCGACCTTATAGTGGTCGATAAGCCCGCGGGACTACTCGTTCACCCCGCCGCAGGCCAGCGTACTGGTACACTGGTAAATGCCCTCCTCGCCCGCTGCCCCGACCTCCAAGGAATCGACGGCTCGGTTCGCCCCGGCATTGTGCACCGGCTGGACAAGAATACCTCTGGGCTGATGGTGGTAGCCAAGAACGACGCTGCTCAGATGAGCCTTTCCCGCCAGATCAAGCAGCGCTCAATCACGAAGGGATACCTTGCTCTGGTTGCGGGACGGCTCTCTCCAGAGCGTGGTGCCATCGAGGCACCCGTAGGCCGCCATCCCAAGGATAGGAAGCGCATGGCGGTGGTCTCGGGAGGCAGGGAGGCACGGACGCAATACCGAGTCATCAAATACCTGAACGGCTACACCCTGCTTGAGGCGATGCCGGAAACCGGGCGCACCCACCAGATCAGGGTTCACTTCTCAGCGATAGGTCACCCCGTCCTCGGTGACCCCGTCTACGGGAAGAAGTCACCGCTTTTGGGGAGACAGTTCCTCCATGCCCATCGCCTTGGCTTCAGGCTGCCATCGACTGGGGAGTTTGTAGAGTTCAGGGCAGAGCTGCCCCCGGACCTGGAGGAAGTGCTAGCTCATCTCACCACTGAGGCTACCAGATAGCCACACTGGCGTTCTCAAAGCCTTTTCTCGATCTTGGCCCATGAATCCCGTAGGGTAACCGTCCGGTTGAATACCATCCGTTCGGGGGAAGAGTCTTTGGAATCAACACAGAAATAGCCCAGCCGTTCGAACTGATACCGACTTCCCGGGGCTGCGCCCACCAGGCTGGGTTCGATATACCCCGTCAAAGTCTCCAGCGAATCGGGATTCAAAACGCTTTCAAAATCAGCCCCACTCCTGACATCGCCGGGGTTCTCCGCGGTGAAGAGCCGATCGTAAAGGCGCACCTCAGCCTGGTGCGCGTGGGCAGCCGAAACCCAGTGGATGGTTCCTTTGACCTTGCGCCCGTCCGGAGCCGTTCCCCCTCGTGTCTCCGGATCATAAGTGCAGTGCAACTCAACCGCTTCTCCAGTCTGCTCATCCTTCACCACATCGACACAGGTAATGAGATACCCATATCGTAGCCGGACCTCACGACCTGGGGCCAGACGGAAGAACTTCTCCGGCGGGTGTTCACGGAAATCCTCCTGCTCGATGTACAGCACGCGTGAAAAAGGTACCTTCCGCGTCCCCATACCGGGGTCCTCCGGATTGTTGACAGCATCCACCTCCTCGGTCTGGTCCTGGGGATAGTTGTCGATGACCACACGGAGGGGACGCAACACAGCCATAACGCGCGGGGAGCGCTTGTTCAAATCCTCGCGGATACAGTACTCAAGGAGCGCAATATCGATGGTGCTGTCAGTCTTGGCTACGCCGACACGCTCGCAGAAACTCTGGATGGACTCCGGCGTGTATCCGCGTCTGCGCAAACCGGAAATGGTCAGCATCCGGGGATCGTCCCACCCGCTGACATATCCCTGCTCCACCAATTGCAGCAGCTTTCGCTTGCTCAGCACCGTGTAGGTGAGATTGAGGCGAGCGAACTCGATCTGCTGTGGATGATAGACTCCCAGTTGGTCAAGAAACCAGTCGTACAACGGGCGGTGATCTTCAAATTCCAGCGTACAAATGGAATGGGTGATCCCTTCGATAGAGTCCTCAAGTCCATGGGCCCAATCGTACATCGGATAGATGCACCACTTGTTGCCCGTACGGTGATGTTCGGCATGCAGGATGCGATACATGGCCGGATCGCGCAAATTCAGGTTTGGCGATGTCATGTCGATCTTGGCGCGGAGCACCCGGGAACCATCCTCGAACTCTCCTGCCCGCATGCGTTGGAACAAATCGAGATTCTCCTCTACCGGACGACTGCGGTATGGGCTCTCCTTGCCAGGATCAATGAGAGTGCCACGGTACTCTCTGATCCCATCCGCGCTCAGATCATCGACATAGGCCTTACCGGCTTTTATCAACTGCACAGCATAGTCATACATTCGATCGAAGTAGTCCGATGCATAAAACAGCCGATCCTCCCAGTCGAACCCGAGCCAGCGCACGTCTTCTTTGATCGATTCGACGTATTCACCTTCTTCTTTAGTGGGATTCGTATCATCGAACCGCAAATTGCACAGGCCTCCGTACTGGGCGGCGATGCCGAAATTGAGGCAGATGGACTTGGCGTGCCCGATGTGCAAATAGCCGTTGGGCTCCGGCGGGAACCGCGTGTGCACACGCCCCTCGTATTTGTTGTTTTTGAGGTCCTCGTTAATGATATTTCGAATGAAGTCGGAGGGAGCGCTTGATTCGGGTGTGGTCACGATACTGGGACTACCTCATCAAATTCAACGCGATTTAGCTCCTTGTTGAGCTGCCATCCCCTCTAAAACTACAATCTCGTATTGCGTTTGTCAAGCATTGGGCTGACTGGATGACCCTCGAATAGACTCTGATTTCTGAAGGTGCTAGAATAGGAAACGACGGAGAGCTATGAGTGAAAGAAAGGTTCGGGTGCGCTTCGCCCCCAGCCCAACGGGATACCCTCATATAGGGAATATCAGGACCGCCCTGTTTAACTGGCTCTTCGCCAGACACAGCGGGGGCAGCTTTATCGTACGCATCGAAGACACCGATGTCACCCGCAAGGTCGAGGGGGCCGTCGACGCTATCCTCGACAGCCTGGAGTGGCTGGAAATAGATTGGGACGAAGGTCCGAGAGTAGGTGGTAAGTACGGGCCCTATTTCCAGTCGCAGCGCCTGGACATCTATAAAGAGACTGCCCAGCTCTTGCTAACAGAAGACCGTGCCTACCGCTGCTATTGCTCCTCGGAGCAGCTTGCACAGATGCGCGCCGAAATGGCCGAGCGCAAGGAATCCATGCGCAGCTACGACCGCCGCTGTCGCAACCTGAGCCAGGAGGAGCAGGACAAACTTGAAGCTCAGGACATCACCCCCGTAGTCCGGTTCAAGACCCCGCTTGAGGGGCAGACCAGCTTCAACGACCTGATTAAGGGGGAAGTGACCTTCGACAACAGCACCCTGGATGACTTCGTCCTCCTCAAGTCGGACGGATATCCTACCTATCACCTTGCTAATATAGTTGACGACCACCTGATGCAGATCTCCCACGTACTTAGAGCAGACGAGTGGTTGTCGAGCACCCCGCGCCATATCCTGCTCTATGACGCCCTGGGGTATGAGCCGCCACTGTTTGCGCACCTGCCTATGATCCTGGGAAGCGATCGCAGCAAGTTGAGCAAAAGGCACGGCGCCACCTCTATTACTGAATATCGCAGGCAGGGATACCTGCCGCAGGCGATGATGAACTTCCTCGCCCTGCTCGGCTGGTCGCTTGACGACAAGACCGAGATCTTCAGCAAAGAAGAGCTGGTTCAGCAATTCTCCATCGAGCGCGTTAGCAAGACCGCCGCTATCTTCAATCGAGAGAAGCTGGAATGGATTAACGGATTCTACATCCGCAAAGACGCCATTGTCGAAGTCCCCCCAGCCGAGGGCTATGCCACCGGACTCGCGCCCAAGGTAAGCACCGATTTTGTAGACCGCCTATTGGAGTCTCTAGATAATGATTTACCTCCTGAAGTTAGGCGACCTACCAAGGAGTATGTCGAGCAGATAGCGCCGCTAATTGTCGAGCGCCTTAAGACTCTAAAAGAAGCAGCCGACCTCTTCGATTTCTTTTTCTTGGACGAACTCGTCTATGACGCCGACTTACTTCTAGGGAAGAAGTTGACGAAGGAGGCTGCGGTGGCAGCCCTTGAAGCTGCCCTTCAGCGACTAACAGCACTCTCCGTTGATTGGGATGGTATAGGTAGAGATGAAAAGAAGGTGGCTGAAGACGCCCAATTGCTTGAGGGAGTGCTCCGTCCTCTCGCCGCCGAGCTGGGACTGAAAACAGGGGAGTTTTTCGGCCTGCTGCGGGTGGCGACTACCGGGCACACCGCCGCCCCACCCCTCTTCCAGACCATGGCAGTGGTGGGCAAAGACAGGTGCCTTAGGCATATCAAGCTAGCACTCGATAGATTGCGTGGCAAAGCCTAGAGAGTGTTTAAAGGGATAGCTTCCCCCTAAGACTGACCTTCCTTCTGCACCTCAAGCCCCCTGATGGGGGTTCCATTACAGCCTTTTTGTGGTATGATATGTCGCAATCAAGGCCCATAGATGGGTAGAAACGGGAAACCTACCAACAAAAGAGTAAGGGAGGTATACAATGCGCTTCTTTAGCTTCTTCGCCATCCTGTCTGCTATTCCTGCCTTCTTCTTCTGCTCCTGGATTGCCATGATGTTCTGGGGCGTCATTGCCCCCGATTTGGGCGTAAAGGACATAGACTACCCCATGGCCATGCTGGGGACCTTAGGGCTCTGGCTTATCGTTGCCCCCTTGGCCGCCACCGTAAGAAAGGGCAAAGGCCGCTAGCGAGAAAAAGGGATTCCCACGGCAACAGAGCCTTTGACCGGATAAATGGCCAATATGGAGAAGAGATACCCGTCTCACCAGAAGGAAGGCTCCACGTACTGCTCCAAGCACAGGCGGTATTACAGGCCCGACCGTGGCTGCCCGATCTGCCGATACGAAGAATCCGTCCTCAGACACAAAAGCCGAGGCATTCCACGGATAGAGAAGTGCCCAGTTTGTGGAGAAATGTCGCTTATCTGGTACCAGTGCAGTAATAGATGTGAATGCCTCAATCTCGAGTGCAAGCTACAGCAGACAGAGGCTGAGTACTGACTCTCGGCGGCGGAAGTGCCACTCGTCTGACCAGTAGTTGAACGGCATGGGAACAATCGTCGGCACCAGGGAGATGCTGAGGCTCTGGATCGTTCAACATCAGCTAGGTATATATTCTCGATACCACGCTGCCCGCTTCTCGCTTCCACCTTCGAATAACACACCCTGTAAATCACAACTACACATTGTATACCGATTATTCACACCGCGATAGCTTCAAGAACTGCCATTACGCCTACCTTGATTGAACCTTCCGACACCACTCGCCCTTCATCCACATCCCAGCCCTCAGGGTTCCCAGATACCGCGCAGCATTGCCAGACCCCCCAGCTAGACAGATCGCTGTATATGACGAACATTCGTTTCGAACAACCTCTCCCTTGTTTGGAACTTATGTTCTCCGACCCTTTAGATGCCCCTTCTTGGCATTCTATGCTCACTCACACCAGCCTGAGCGCTCAAAATTCCACCCACCCCCACGCCAAAACCGTCAGCTTCTGATTACAGGGCTTCTGGCAATTTGTTATGCCTTCTTCCTCATTCTCTGAAGAGGAACCCTCAAATTCTACGACGGTTACCTGCACCGAGCCCTCACTGCGATAGGGGCCGATGTTAGATGTAGTGTACCCCCCAGGCCCAGAGCGCCACCTCCGCTCCCCATGCTGATCAGTTCACAACTCCCACCACGCATCATCACGCCTTCCTTATCCCCCTCAACCCGGCGACTGTCCTCCCCAAACATGCCCCGCTGCAGTCAATACAGAACCCCCACAAAGCACTCCACCAGCACCCAATTGAACCCAAACCGCTCGCCCCAACACCTTCGACCATAGCCGACCACTGGCGCGCCTATTTTTTGCACAACATTTCGCTCATGTCTGGCGCATCCTGCAGACACTATCTGCCCAAGAAATGCCACCATAACGCTGTTCTCTTAGCCTCGCCAAATCTTCATCTTGCACCAGGATAGCGCCAAAATTGATGCTCTAATTTGCACAGCTTTCAAGCGGTCTTAGACTGTCATAGCGCTACCCCTGATGTTACAAAGCGTGGTTTTCACTTCCAGCCCTAACAGCGCCTGTTAGAAGTGAATAGTATCGGATGCTTTCGCGACCTCATATACTTACTCACTCTTGGCCCACAACCCTCTTACCTTGCGTTGTAAGCTTTGCGTACTGCATTCTCCTATTCCTCTTGCACTGCCAACAACTACCAATCACTATTGCGAAGCTCTAAGCCAGCCTTCTCTTCAAACATGCCCAGATTCCGCCCAATTCTTCTCCCTCTCTTCCCAAGTATCGTGACTGCGCTTTGCACATATTCCTTCAAGGCATTGCGACGAAACGTTGAGCAATTCTGTGCCTAAGTCCGCTAGCCCTGTTCCCCATAACAGCGTGCAGCAACCCAGCTATCCCAGTCACCTGTTTTTGGCATCTCGTAGTCTTTACATCGGTGATATAATGTTGGGAAAAGGAGGCAAAATGCTAGAAATCAGGGTTACCACTGTCAAGAAAGGAAAAGCGTCTATCCAAGAGATGAGAACGAAGAGCAGAAAAAGTAGGAGAAAAGCTCCGATAATGGAGGAGTATGAAGGATATCTGAAGAAACTGGAACGCGGGAAGGCGATAGGGTTTACTCTCAAGGAAGGTGACAAATACCAGACTATAAAGTACAGGCTCAATAATGCCGCCAAATCGCTGGGCATGAAGAACCTAAAGATAGAACGTGCCGGCGACAAGGTTATCTTCTACAAAGAGGTGAGACCCCACACGACGAAAGTAGCGCAACATAGAGAGGACGTTTGGCCGATCGAGGACGAGCGCAGGGAAGAACAGTCCTTAGCTTCCGAATATGAACCGGAACCTAGATCCGAACTTGCATCTCCAGACGCACCTACCGTTCAATCTATGTTTGCCCCTACGCCAACACAGGGTTTGGCGCATACGCCGACTCCGACCCCGACGCCTGGGCAAGAAGAGGAGCTTTCGACGTTCGCTTTCGATGAAGAGTGGGAAGAACCGATGGTACATGGCTACAAAACTTGTGAAGCTAGCATAGCGAAGTACGCTGGCGATAGTTTTGAGGCTTTCGGTCATGGGTTTGTTGTCACGAAGGTCGAACAGCTGGCATTGGGCCATATCTCACAGAAGTGGTTCAAACAGCACGGCCTTTTCAACCCGAGAGAATTCCAAGAGATTTGGAAACACGGCCATAACGGGGTTTTTGACCCGGAGCAGATGGTCTGGTTGCACCATTTCAACAGAGGGTTTGAACCGCCGATCGAACCGGATTCTGACGTATACACTGAACCCGAAGTTCAGGGTTGATTGAGCGGCCCTGTATTGAGGCAGAGAGAGTTTGCCTGTCTGCCCTAGGGGCATTTTTTTTATTTCTACAACGACTCTTTAGGATGGTGCATCTGGTGACAGTTGCAGACAAGCATCAGTTGGAGAAAATGGAGGGCAACTCATGGGGGGTTTGATACCGCAAGCTCCACAGCGAATGTGGGGCAGGGTTTTGTGTTCAGACTAGTAGTCCCCCGCTCTAGACCAATGTCCTGACAACCCAAGTCCCGCAATTCCGACACTTTGCCTCAACGGTCGTGCGTCCATCTCGAAAAGTTGCGGTTGGTTCGATGATAGGCACCATCTTCGTGCAGTTCCGACAATACGCCTGAACTCCCTGCCAAGGACCTTCTTCAGGCTCCGACTCCCTCTGCTCCAGCCCCAGGCTTTCCCTAAGTCGTCGCGTTCTCTCGTACAGCGCTAGACCTGCCAGTATCTCATTTTGCGATTCTTTTAGCCTCGCAAGTTCGGCCATCGCGTCTTCAATCCGCCTTGATTGGGTGTCCAAGAGACGGACTACATGTTCCAAGAGACCTCTCATTTCCTGCATAACATCGGCCATTTGCTTCGGTGTTTCCATACTACCACCCCCCTCTGAGATTATAATATCACGACAGGTCAAGGAAGCAAGGTCTTGACAACCCTGACTCGACCAGCTAAAGTTCACTTCAAAAGAGTTCATTGCTAGAGGGAGTTGACAGGTCTGATGAAAGAATACAAGTACTCAATAGATATGCCTCATTCAGCAGCGCGAATATGGGCTGCAATGAATGATTATGATAAGTGGCCTGAATTCGCTAAACCAATGGTTACCGGCATAGAGGTTGTTAATCCTGGTGATGAAAAGGGTGACGGTCTTGTGCGGCGTGTTAACTACAAACTACCGTTAGGTGTTCGAGGAACCAGCATCGAAACAGTACATGATGTGGAACCTGGAGTAGGTTATACCTATACTGCCCGTGGAGGGACTGTTGGAAAGATAAAACTTGAGAAGCTAGATCCAAATAGAACAAGATTGCATTTTGAAGAAAAAGTGAAACTGAAATGGCCTCTTAGTTGGTTTGAAGGTAGAATTCAGAAGTTCATAGCGGACTATAATAGGAAGACTATGCTAAACATGTCTAAATGGTTAGCTGACCACCCTGAATACCCAGACTGACCTAGATGAGCAACCAGTATACAGTTTTTCCCCTTCGAACGTGGTGAATTGCGATACGACACCCCTTCACTACTATTTGCCCTCTCCGAATCCGCCTGGCTGGGCTTGGTGTTGCATGGCAAACGCCCTGCTGGTCATAAAGTGTTGAGCAACAGCTACAAAACGTTAACCAAGTCTCCTTCAGAACACATAGCCGGCGAACTCGCTTGTTATGTAAAACAAGGCGACGTTGCACCAGATGGCTCCAACTGTTATAATAGCTTGGCGTCAGCTTCGATATCGGTGGGGATTGGTCTAGCGGTAGGACAGCGGACTCTGGATCCGTAGGCCCAGGTTCGAATCCTGGATCCCCAGCTTTTCTTATTTGTGGTAGTGTAAGAATGGCGCATTCGTCTAGCGGCCCAGGACACCGCCCTCTCAAGGCGGAGATCAGGGGTTCGAATCCCCTATGCGCTACCACTAATTGAATAGGGTGGTATATGAGCGACATATTGGACGAAGCTACTGCCGTGGTGCAGTGCAAGGAGTGCCCCTGGTATAAATCCTGCGTAATGCCGATGAGGTTCACCCTGGACGACATCAGAGGGCAGTTGCCAAGTTCGTCCCTCTCTAGCGATGATGCCACCATGTCCAAGTATTTTGCTGAACTCGCCGCAGCGACGCAGAACTTCCTCCTCGAGGGCTGCCCCGTCTTCATCCAGCGGCTGAGGGCCAGCCCCAAACTTGCAGAGCGGATCAAGAAGATGATGCAAAGTTGGGGAGGGGAAGAAGAGCCCGACTCCCAGACTTGAGGCTCTTATCCCTACCGATTCTGCCAGGGCCTCAGGCGCAAAACTGTGTCACATCTCTATGGCACCGCCACAACCCAGATTCTTCCCGTTATCGCCGACATGATATAATAGAGTCCGCCACCACCCCCAAGGATAAGAGCGCTATGATCGAACTGCACGATGTTTGGCGGCTGTACCGCATGGGGGGAGAGACTATCAACGCCTTGGCTGGCATCGACCTGAAGGTCAGCGAGGGGGAATTTGTAACCATCGTCGGCCCCTCAGGATCGGGCAAGAGCACTCTCCTTAACATTATCGGAGGCCTCGATACCCCCACCATCGGGAGAATCGAAGTCGATGGGCAGGACCTGAGCAAAGCCAGCGACAGAGATCTCTCTCTATATCGCAACAAGAAGGTGGGCTTCATTTTTCAAACCTTCAATCTGCAACCCACTCACACTGCCTTAGAAAATGTGTCTCTACCCCTGGTGTTTGCCAAGGTCCCTTTATGGAGGCGCAAGCGAATAGCCAGGGAGGTCATGGAAACAGTGGAGCTATCAGACCGACTTAGGCATAAGCCAAATCAGCTTTCAGGGGGAGAGAGACAGCGGGTTGCCATCGCACGTGCCCTGGTGAACGACCCCAAGATCCTGCTCGCTGATGAGCCTACGGGAAACCTCGATAGCAAGACCGGCGAACAAATCATGGGACTCTTGACCCGTCTGAATAAGGAGAGAGGGATAACTCTTTTGCTGGTTACCCATGATCTGAAAACCGCCGACTATGCTGATCGCATGTTGCGCATGCTCGATGGCCAGGTAGCCGAGTCTGTTGATAGAAGGCAAGTGCTGTGAGCTTCCTAGACCTTGTTCGCAACGCCTTTTCCAACCTGAGGCGCAGGAAGCTGCGCAGTTTTCTGACCATCTTCGCTGTGGTCATCGGAGCATCCCTAGTTTCACTGCTGGTCTCACTGGGAATCGGCGCACAGCAATTCCTCACTGCCCAGATCAAGTCCATGATGCCCCCCGATGCAGTCATGGTTACTTCCAGCAAAGGAGCATTTGACATAGGCCTTGGCGGTGTGGGCTTCGGCAGTAGTCCGCAGGAAGTATCTGATGACGAAGGCGCCCCTTTTTCGCTGGAGCCATTGACGCTGCAAGAGATCGAGGCTGTTCGAGCGCTTGAACATGTCGAGAGGATAGACCCCTTCGTAAGACTGACAGCAGAGTCGGTCAAATTGCAGGGTTCAGACAAGAATTTCCGAACCAGACTCAGGGCCATGCCACAGTATCAGTTAGAAGAGACGGATCTTGTGGCAGGAAGGCATCTCACAGAGGGCTCTGGGAGAGAATGTATCATCGCCAATCAGTATATCGACTCCTTTGGCTTAGAGAAAGCGGGGGATGCCATAGGTAAAGAGGTAATAATACGGGTGAGGCAGGCGATTAGCTTCATAGGGCTTCCCAGTGAAACCAGGGACTACAACTTTGAGATAGTGGGGGTAACTGAGAAAACGCTGAGTTCGACCCAGATCATAATCTCCATTGAGGACGGCAAGGAAATTTCCCGGTTTTGGGCCGATAACCCCGACTGGTATACCGATGATATACCTCCTGCCATTCTGCAAGTGAAGCTCGAGGGCAGCGAGTATGCTGACCAGGTAGCTCAGGCAGTTGAAGACCTCGGTCTGGGGGCGATTACATCTAACGACGTACTAGGCCTTATTGGCACCATCTTTATGATCATCCAAACAGTTCTCAGCGCCTTCGGGCTGATCGCGTTGGGAGTCGCCTCACTGGGGATCATCAACACCTTGATCATGGCCATCTATGAGCGCACCAGGGAGATCGGGGTGATGAAGGCGGTAGGAGCGTCCAGGGGGACTATCGGTCTGGTGTGGACTATGGAAGGGGTTATCATCGGTTTTCTAGGAGGAACTAATGGCTTGGGCATCTGCTATGCACTTGGCCTTGCCATCAACCGCATTTCCCACGCCACCTTCCTCAAGGATTTCGAAACGTTTGATATCTCCGCATTCCCGTGGTGGCTGATGGTAGGGGTCATCGCTCTGAGCACCATAGTCGCCCTCGCAGCTGCACTTTATCCAGCCCACCGGGCCTCCAGGCTCGACCCCATCGAGGCATTGAGATACGAATAAGACCTGTATGACTGCGGCACAGTGAGATTAGACCCTTCCACCAATCCAGTAGAGGGTATACCTGGAAAGTGACTATCTAGGTGTGGGACGATTATGGCCGGTCTGGAATACTCAGAATCAGATGTTAGTGAAGGTCACGATCGCCCTTTAAGGCAACAACTAACCGAAGTCTACCGTCTTCTCCTCGCTCGCTACGGACCGCAGCAGTGGTGGCCAGCGGATGCCCCCTTCGAGGTTATCGTAGGTGCTATCCTCACCCAATCTGCGGCCTGGGGAAATGTGGAGAAAGCTATTTCCAACCTTAAACAGGCAGGAGCCTTGACCCCTGTCTCCCTTCGCAAGCTCCCCCTCGACGAACTGGCGGGACTCATCTACCCATCCGGTTACTACAATGCCAAGGCGCTAAAGATCAAATCGTTCGTCGAACGCCTGGGGGATGCTCATCAGGACTCTCTAGAGAGACTGTTCTCCCTCGATGTTCCCAGCCTCCGTAGAGAGCTTCTCACCATCCACGGCATAGGCCCAGAAACGGCAGACTCGATAATCCTCTATGCCGCACAGAAGCCGGTATTCGTTATCGACGCCTACACCAGACGCATACTCTCCCGACTCGGGCTCAGCCCACCACGAAACGACTACTCCGCTTTGCAAGAGCTATTCATGGAAAACTTGCCCACCGAAGAGAAGCTGTTCAATGAATACCACGCTCTCCTTGTCCGCCACGGTAAGGGGGTATGCAAGAAGGTTCCTCTTTGTGATCAATGTTGCTTGAGAAGCGTTTGCCTTCACCGGTAGCGGGAGCTTAGCTGTCTCCCTTATCATGCCTTGAGCAAAGCAGAGCAGTAACTGCTGGGATAGCGTCGCTTGCATTCTAGCAAGATTCGATGTAAACTTGGCTAAAAGTGAATATGGGACCGCTGGGGGAGCTCAGAGGCTGAGAGGTGGCAGTACCACCAACCCTTGGAACCTGATCTCGATAATTCGAGCGTAGGAAAGTGGGTGCTACAGACAAAGAGTGACCACGAACCTAGGTTCGTGGTTCTTCGCTTTTGGGGGGATGGGAATGACTCAACTGGAACTGGCACGAGAGGGTACTTTATCGCCAGCGATGAGGGCTATCGCCGAGAAGGAGGGGCTCGACCCCGAGTTGGTGCGCTCAGGGGTGGCCGATGGCTCTATCGTGATCCCGGCCAACATAAACCACAAAGGGGTAGAGCCCTGTGGAATTGGGAAGGGGCTGAGCACAAAGGTCAACGCCAACATCGGCACTTCTTCGGACTACGGCGATGTCAATAGCGAGCTGGAGAAGCTGCAAGCGGCGGTCTCCGCCCAGGCTGACACGGTAATGGACTTGAGCACCGGCGGCGATATCAACGCTATCCGCCGTGCTATCATCGCCTCTACTTCTCTTCCCCTGGGCACTGTTCCCATCTACCAGGCGGGGATCGAGGCCATCAACAGGCGGGGATCGATAGTGGCTATGCCAGTTGACGATCTCTTCGCCGTGATCCAGGAGCAGGCAGAAGACGGAGTCGATTTCATGACTGTCCACTGCGGCGTAACTCAAAAAGCGGTAAGCCGTCTGAGAAAATCGCCCAGAGTTACAGACGTAGTCTCCCGCGGCGGTGCCTTCGTCATCGGCTGGATGCTTCATAACGAGCTGGAGAACCCTCTATATGAGCACTACGACCGTCTGCTGGAGATCGCGCGTAAGTATGACGTCACGCTTAGCCTGGGCGACGGGCTCCGTCCTGGAAGCCTGGCAGATGCCTCAGACCGCTCCCAGATGGAGGAGCTGCTGACCATCGGAGAGCTGGTGGAACAAAGCCGGGCAGCCGGGGTACAGGCGATGGTCGAGGGGCCGGGGCACATGCCCCTGGATCAGATCGCAGCCAACGTACAACTGGAGAAGATAGTCTGCAAGGGAGCACCATTCTACGTTCTGGGCCCATTGGTAACCGACGTCGCCGCCGGCTATGACCATATCACCGCCGCAATCGGCGGGGCCATCGCTGCCTCAGTCGGCGCAGACTACCTGTGCTATGTCACCCCCTCAGAGCACCTGTCTCTCCCCGACTCAGAGGACGTGAGGGAGGGCGTGATCGCCACCCGCCTCGCCGCCCACGCCGGGGACATCGTAAAAGGAGTGAAGGGCGCTATGGACTGGGATCTGAAGATGTCCCTCGCCCGCAAGAACCTTGACTGGGAACAACAGATCAAGCTCTCTCTGGATCCAACCAGAGCAGGTAAAGCTCGTGCCCAGCACGATACCTCTGGAGTTGGCTGCAGCATGTGCGGCCAATACTGTGCCATGGAGCTAGTCGCTGAGTATCTTGGCGCCAGCCCAGGCCGCTGCTAGTTCTGCCAGCTATTTGGAGATGCTTCAGAAAGTCAGCGTGTCTTGACCTTGTTCAGCGAGTCAAACGAGGTCGAGCCCACTATCGCCCCATTGTACCCATAATCCCACGATTTGGCTTGATGTATGTTTAGACGACTGGGGGATGGGAGGCCAAGCAAGAATCAAGTGGCGGAGGTAAAGCCAAGATGAACATCGCTGAGCACGTCCATGAGATGAGTTACGATCACCTTCCAGAGGACGTCCGGAGCCAGGCCCGGCGCTGTCTACTCGACACGCTCGGCACAGCTATAGGTGGGCGGTCCACAGATCTGTCGCGTATCATCCACGACTTTGCTGTGTCGGTCTATGGAGGCCAAGGAGCCCACTTGTGGCTGGATGGCCGCCAGGTGTCTCCCCCAGGGGCAGCACTGGCCAATGCTATGACGATCGACTCGCTGGATATCCACGATGGTTACACGCGCGTCAAAGGGCATGCTGGTGCGGCCCTTGTGCCATCTCTCCTCGCGACTCTTGCGCTGAACCACGGGGCGAAAGTCTCCGGGCAGGAGTTTCTGACGACTTTGGTAATTGGCTACGAAGTCGCATTGAGAGCGGGTTTAGCGCTTCACGCCACTGCTTGTGATTATCATACCTCCGGCGCGTGGAACGCGCTGGGCTGCGCGGCGATGACAGCCCGTCGCCTTGGGTTGAGCACGGAACAAACGCGACATGCCCTTGGCATCGCCGAGTACCACGGTCCGCGATCGCAAATGATGCGCTGCATTGATCATCCCACTATGCTCAAAGATGGATCAGGATGGGGTGCCATGACCGGCGTAAGCGCGGCTCTCCTGGCTCGTAATGGCTTTACCGGTGCGCCAGCTCTGACTCTCGAATCCCCGGAAGTAGCCGAAATTTGGGCCGATCTGGGAAGGAAGTGGCTGATAACTGGTCAGAACTTCAAACGTTATGCTGTTTGCCATTGGGCACAGCCAGCCATTACCGGCACGCTAGCGCTGCAGCAAGCTCATGGCTTTCCACTGGAGGTCATTAGGCAGATTCGAGTGTTCACGTTTCATGAAGCCACCCGCTTGGCCTGCCGACATCCCCAGACCACCGAGGAGGCACAGTACAGCCTGCCATTCCCAGTGGCAGCAGCGCTGGTTTGCCACGAACTAGGCCTGGAAGAGCTCAGCGGCGCGGCGTTGAATGATCCCCTTGTTTTGAGCCTATCTGACCGAGTTGAATTAGTGGAGGAGCCTGCCTTCAACATCCGCTTTCCAGTCGAACAGCTCGCACGTGTCCAGATTGAGACCATCGAAGGGGCTATTCTCGATTCGGGTGAAGTCCAGGCGCCCTGGGATGCAACAACCCCGCCAACCGATGCAGAGCTGCAAAGAAAATTCCGCTGGCTGGCACGAAGCAGTTTGTCCCAGTCACGGGCAGCGGCGCTCGAAGAGATGGTCTGGCAATGTGCTAATCTCACCGATGCAGCGGCCTTGATCACCCTGCTGGCACCACCTCAGGAGGAATGAGAGGATTGAAGCTATCTTCCGCGAACGCCCAGCATACCAAATGATGGCTTTGACCTGGTTTCCCACCTTCCCTAGAAACGCCCTTAGTCCACCCAAGTTGGCTTTTTCGCCAATTTCGAGTACACTAGAGTGTGTACCCTATCAGTGAACCATGAAAGCTGAGATCATCTCCATCGGCACCGAGCTCCTCCTCGGACAGATAGCCGATACCAATGCCCCCTATCTTGCCTCCGAGCTGCCCCTCTTGGGCATCGACCTCTACTGGATCACCCAGGTTGGCGATAACCGCAACAGGCTTGTGGATGCCCTCAAGCGAGCCTACGATCGCTCAGATATCATCATAGCCACGGGAGGATTAGGCCCCACGGAGGACGATGTGACCCGTGAGGCCATCGCCGAGCTGCTCGGCGAGGAGATGGGAGTCGACCCCGAACTCGAGCAATGGCTCAGGGGCATGTTCCAGAAGATAGGCTACGAAATGCCCGAACGCAATGTCAAGCAGGCAAATCTCATACCCTCCGCACGGGCTATCCCCAACCTACAAGGCACCGCACCGGGATGGTGGGTGGAGCATGAAGGCAAGCTGATCCTGGCGATGCCCGGCCCCCCCGGCGAAATGAAGCAAATGTGGGAGAAGGAGATACGGCCCAAACTCAAGCAGAAGCTGAGTGGCGAGGTGATCATCTCACGCACCATCAAGACCCTGGGGCTAACCGAGGCCAAGGTGGACGAGATGGTGAGCCCCCTACTCACCTCAACAAACCCCACCCTTGCAGTCTACGCCAAGCTCGACGGCATACAGCTTCGCCTCACCGCCAAGGATCGAGAACGGGCAAAGGCAAAGGAGCTGATCGCTCAAGCGGAGGAGCGGCTACAGAACATCCTGGGCTGGGCTATTTGGGGGTACGATGAGGATACCCTGGAAGACCTGGTCGGCGCCATGCTCAGGGAAAAAGGACTGAGCTTAGCTACTATGGAGTCCTGCAGCGGAGGGCTCCTGGCCAGCACCATAACCGACGTTCCCGGGAGTTCTGACTATTTCAAGGGGGGGCTGGTTGCCTACTCAGCACAAATGAAGACTGCTTTTGGAGTTGATGCTGCGTTGCTGGCTAGACAGGGGACGGTAGACCCTGAAGTGGCGGCAGCGATGGCCCAGGCAGTGCGTCTCAGGTTGGAGGCTGATATCGGGATCGGCATCACCGGGATAGCGGGGCCTGCCGAGGTCGAGGAAAAGCCTGTGGGCACTGTTCACATCGCTATCGACGCTGAGGGGAAAAGAGGCTCGCTCTCCGTTCTATATCCACCCCGTCGCCACGAAATAAAGCGCCGTGCTGTTTTCTCTGCTCTTTTCAAGCTGCGGCAGTTTCTGCTCGACTGGGAGTGACCTAGCTGACCTTAGCCGAAAACCAATTCTAGAAACTGCTTCAGTATTATAGCAGTGATCCCCGTGATATTGTACTCCCCGCATCGATAATAACCGTGGGGGTGAAACCTGCCTTTGGAACCCTGGGGCCTAAAGCAGTCCGGGTTCAGAAGCACTGCCACAGGCGCCTCGATCAACTCCTCAACCTCTCTTCGATTCACCCTGAACTCGTAGGGATAGGGGATGGCGCCAACATAAGGCGTGATGACGAAATTGCTCGTCAGAGTCGCCTGGTCATCCAGATTGCCAAGGATCTCGACATCCTCGCCACGAACTCCGATCTCCTCAAAGGCCTCCCTGAGGGCAGTGGTCTCTAGGTCGCTGTCTCGCTCATCGTAAGCCCCGCCGGGGAAAGACATCTGCCCCTTATGATGCTCCACATCCTGTGTTCTCTTAGTAAGCACCATATAATACTCTCCCATCTTTTCATAGATGAGAACCAGCACCGCCGAAGGTTTCAGGCCTTCTGCTGTGATTACCTGCCTCTGCCTTCGAGACAAGAGCTCCTTAATTCCCTGCCTCCAGGGTGCTTCACTAGTCAACACAAGCGCCAGCCTAATCGTTTTCTGAGAACCGAATCTTCTGCCAAAGCCCCTCGACCCTCGCCCTGAGCGTATCGAGATCGGAATCGTTTTCGATCACCACATCAGCGCATCTTGATCTTTCGGCTATGGACATTTGAGAGTTGATCCGTGCTCTTGCCTGCTCCTCGGTGAACCCCTTCTGCCTGCCGAGGCGATCAATTACATCGGACTCCGGGGCTACCGTAACCCAGACTTGATCTACGAGGTCGGTCCAGTTGGCCTCGATTAGCAGTGCGGCCTCGAGAACCACTACCCCGACCCGTTGACGACGCAGGGCTTCAATTCTCTGCTTCACTATCTGATACATTGGGGGATGCATTATCCTATTGAGCTGCTCAAGGGCCTTGGGGTCATTAAACACGATGTCAGCGAGCTTGCCTCGGTCGATCTCCTCGTTTTGTCCCAGTATGCCGCTCCCGAAGGCAGATACCACCTCCCGCCAGGCATCGCTGTGAGGACGAAAAGCCTCGTGCCCTACCTTGTCGGCATCGATCACCACCGCTCCCAGTTCCGAGAGCATCTGGGATACAGCACTCTTGCCGCTAGCAATTCCACCTGTAAGACCGATAACGATCATCCGTCACTACTCAAAGTAGGGGCGACCCAGCGGGTCGCCCCTACAGACAATCAATGCTCCACCGTTACCAGTGCCAGAAGGCTTTCTACTTCTCAGAAAACAGATTAGCGAAGTCTCCGTCGAACTCCTTCAAGAAGTTGTGCATTTCCAGAACATCGTCCACTCCCACCACCTCACTATCATCAAACCGCTCGCGCTCAGCTTCGGTGAGGTCGGTGATAACCTCAGTGATATTGCCCTCCTGGACAACAGCAGCGATCAATCCCTGAGTTCCACAGGAACTGCAGTAGACGCTGAGAACCCAAAGACCATCCTCCTGGTCAAGAATCTTAATATTTGACACGTCATATTTCTGACCACAAACGCCGCAATTGACCTTGGAGAACAAGCGCTTCAGGAATGCCTCGCGCATCGCTTATCACCTCCCTCAAGCAGCTAATAAAGAACGCCCCGGAGCCTAAGCTTCCGGCTTACCCTTCTCGAAGTCTGAGAGATCGAGGCCCTCTATGAAATCGCGGAAGGCGGACATTCTCTCCAGTTCCTCCGGCGGGATCTCGCGCGCCGGAGCTGGCTTCCCGGTCTCTGGGTCGATAATTATCCCCGCCTTATCGAGCACAATTTCCTCAGCGAAGATGGGCACTTTGACCCTTACCGCCAAGGCAATGGCATCGCTGGGGCGAGAATCGATCTCTATATGATTGCCATCGACCGCCAGGACGATCTTGGCGAAGAAGGTATCGTTTCGAAGGTCACACACAATGATCGAGCTGACAGCGGCCCCCAGGGCTCCGATGATATTGCCCAGAAGGTCATGAGTCAGGGGTCGGGGCACTTGGTGTTCTTGGAGCTTGACGGCTATGGCATCAGCCTCCGCGGGCCCGATCCAGATAGGCAGATACCGCTCCGCCTCCTTCTCCTTAAGGATCACAACCCGCTGATAATTGAGCATACTCACTCGTATACTCTCGATCGTCATCTCAATCATGCCCTACCCCTTGCGGCATTATATTCTAACTTATATTGAGCCTCACTGTCAAGGACGAGTTGACAAAGTGGAGCCTTTAGGCTATATTCCTATGATGCTGGCGAGGGCGGTTAGCTCAGTGGTAAGAGCGCTGCGTTGACATCGCAGAGGTCACTGGTTCAAATCCAGTATCGCCCATTATTCCAGAACCAGCTCGTATCAATTTCCGTTGGATAGCAGTGTAGAATTATTAGAGCCTCTCGTTCTATTCGGGCGGGAGGTTCTGCTTTGAGATTGTGCCCGGGGATTCGTGTTGACAGCTAAGAAGACTAATGAAGCCCGAAAAGTAGAGCGGCTGGAGGCCATGCGCCACTCGGCGGCTCACATCATGGCCGAGGCAGTGTCCCTGCTGTTCCCCGAGGTCAAATTCGGCATAGGCCCCGCCACTGCTGACGGCTTCTATTATGATTTCGACCTGCCGCGTTCACTTGCCCCTGAAGACCTGAGTACCATCGAGTCCAAGATGCACGAGAGCATAGCTTCAAATTCCCCTTTCCTTCGGGAAGAAGTGGACAAAGCGACAGCCCGCGAGATGTTCGACTCTCAGCCCTATAAGCTTGAGCTAATCGATGAACTGACCGACGAGATGGTAACAGTGTACCGCCAGGGTTCCTTCGTCGACCTCTGCCGGGGATCTCACGTAGCATCAACCGGGGATGTCAAAGCGATCAAGCTGCTGAGCGTTGCTGGCGCCTACTGGAGGGGCGACGAACACCGTCCGATGCTGCAAAGGATCTACGGCACCGCTTTCGAGACCGAGGAGGAGTTGGAAAGCTATCTGAAGAAGATCGATGAGGCGGCAAAGCGAGACCACAGGAAGCTAGGCAAGGCGCTAGACTTATTCAGCATCCACGAGGAGGCAGGGGCAGGTCTCGTCCACTGGCACCCAAAGGGAGCCATGATCCGAACCATAATCGAGGACTTCTGGAGGAGCGAACACTTCAAGCGAGGTTACGACATCGTATACAGTCCTCACCTTGCCAAGATCGACCTTTGGAGGACCAGCGGACATTTGGAGTTCTATCGGGATAGCATGTACCCGCCTATGGACGTTGAGGGTCAAGGCTACCTCATAAAGCCCATGAACTGCCCTGCGCACATACTCATGTATAAGACGCAGCTCCGCAGCTATCGCCAGTTGCCGCTGCGCTGGGCAGAGCTGGGCACTGTTTACCGCTGGGAGAGATCCGGTGTCCTCCATGGCCTAACCCGAGTGCGGGGCTTCACTCAGGACGATGCCCATATCTTCTGCCGCCCCGACCAACTGGAGGACGAAGTGGTTGGAGTGCTAGAATTCGCCTGCTTCATGCTCGAGACCCTCGGCTTCAATGAGTATGAGAGCATGCTCTCCACACGCCCCGAGAAATACGCAGGCACTATCGAGGTCTGGGATCAGGCAACCGAGACACTGGAGAGAGCCCTCGATCGCCTCCAAATAGATTACACTGTAAACCCTGGAGAGGGTGTGTTCTACGGTCCCAAAATTGACATATCCCTCAAGGATTCTCTGGGACGAACCTGGCAGGGACCCACCATCCAGGTGGATTTCAACCTACCGGAACGGTTCGACATGAACTACATCGGTGATGACGGACTTGAGCATCGGGTGGTCATGATACATCGCACTGTTCTAGGAAGCATGGAACGCTTTCTGGGCTGCCTCATCGAGCACTACGGCGGCGCATTTCCGACATGGCTTGCCCCGGTGCAGGCGGTGGTAATCCCCATAACCGACCAGAATCTGGACTATGCCCGCAAAGTAGCCCTTGAGCTCAAGGGCGAGCAAATAAGGGTCGAGATAGATGAACGTAGCGAGCGGATGAACTTGAAGATACGCGATGCTCAACTGCAAAAGGTGCCCTATATGCTAATTGTGGGCAATGAGGAAGTGGCCAGCTCCACGGTCTCAGTTCGGCTTCGCGACGGCCGGAAGCTGAAGGCTCAGCCGCTCCCCGAGTTCAAGGCCATGGTGAAGTCAGCCGTGGAATCAAGAGGGACTGTTTGATTTCTGCGATAGATTGTGTTATAAGGGATTCTAGCTTATTTCCGGGAGGGGAGTATAGTTAAACATTTCACTGCGCGGGAGCGCATAACTAAGCGGTATCGAATCAATGGAATGATCAGGGCCAAAGATGTCCGGGTGATCGGAGACACCGGTGAGCAACTGGGTATCATGCCTACCAGTGAGGCCCTCAAGCTCGCCCAGGAGCGCGAGGTTGATCTGGTCGAGGTAGCACCCACTGCTCAACCTCCAGTCTGCCGTCTGCTCGATTACGGCAAGTTCAAGTACGAGCAAGCGAAGAAAGAGCGGGAAGCCCATAAGCGACAAGCGACCGTTTCGCTTAGGCAAGTCCGGCTTCGCCCGAAGACCGGTAGGCACGACCTAGAGTTCAAGACAGCCCTGATGGAGAAGCTCCTCGATAAGGGCAATAAGGTCAAGGTCTTGGTGCTTTTCCGCGGCCGAGAAATCTCCCACGCTCAACTGGGAAAGGAACTCCTGGACAATATAGCTGATGCCCTCGCCGAAAAGGCCAACGTAGAAAGGCCAGCTGCGATGGAGGGACGCTCAATGAGCATGATCCTTTCCCCCCGCCCAGCAAGCAAACCGAAGAAGGAAAAGACTGAAGAGGCTGCAGATGCCCAAGATGAAAACCCATAAAGGGGCTAAGGCCCGTTTCCATATTACAGGCAGTGGCAAAATTATGCGCGTTAAGATCGGCAAAAGCCACTTACGCCGCAAAAAGCCCAAACGAGTGAGACGGCTATACGATGAGACAATACCCCTCCACCCCACAGCAAGGCAACGTATAAGAAGGTTGCTGCCGGGGACCTGAGGTCGGAGGAACATCTACACCCGAGAGGTTCTAGTCTTTAGCACAGGAGGATTTCCTTGCCCCGAGTAAGAGGTAGAGTGACAACCCGCCACCGCCACAAGAAAGTACTGAAGCTAACCAAGGGCCACCGAGCCACCAGGCACTCTCTCTACCGGCGGGCTCACGAGTCGATGCTGAAGTCATTGTCATATTCTTATCGCCACCGCAGAGAGCGCAAGGGAGATATGCGCCGACTATGGATCACTCGAATCAATGCCGCGACGAGGCTTGATGGGCTTTCTTACAGCAGGTTTATTGATGGCCTATGTAAAGCGGGGGTAGCTCTCGATCGAAAGATACTTGCCGATCTAGCAGTAACAGACCCCGCTGCTTTCGCCCAATTGGTGGCAGTAGCCAAGGAGAATATTCAGCAAGTAAATGATAGCCAAGCTTGACGAGCTCCGCGCAAAAGCGATCACTGAGCTCGACGGCATTGATAAACCGAGCGACCTCGAGGCCTGGCGCATCCGCTATCTGGGGAGGAAGAGTGCTCTGACCCAGATTCTGCGCGGGTTGGCAGCATTATCCCTGGAGGAAAAACGTGCAACTGGGGCGGCTGCCAACGAACTTAGAGCCTTTCTAGAAAAGAGCCTGGCGCTCAGAGAAGAGGCGGTCAGGGACTCAGTGATAGCCCGGGCTATCGAGGGGGGACGTCTCGATATCACGCTGCCTGGACGCTCTCCTGCCCTCGGTCGATTGCACCCCACTACCCAGATGCTGCGACAGGTCTGCAACATCTTCATGACTATGGGTTTTGAGGTAGTCGAGGGCCCTGATGTGGAGTGGGAGTATTACAACTTCGATGCGCTCAACATCCCCCAAGACCACCCCGCTCGTGATATGTGGGACACCCTGTGGATGGATTTCACCACCGAAGATGGTCGGCGGCCGATGTTGCTCCGCACCCATACCTCTCCCATGCAGATTCGGGTTATGGAGTCCAGACGCCCCCCGGTTCGAGTGATAGTGCCGGGCAAGGTCTATAGATATGAAGCCACCGATGCCACGCATGAGGCCATGTTCTACCAGATCGAGGGCTTCGCTGTGGACAGGAATATCACTCTTGCCGACCTCAAGGGGACGCTTTTCGAATTCGCCAAGCGGCTTTTCGGCGAGGAGAGAAGGGTGAGATTCAGGTGTGACTACTTCCCCTTTGTTGAGCCCGGCGTCGAGATGGCCATCGACTGCTTTCTGTGCGATGGCGCTGGCTGCCAGCTCTGCTCAGGCAGCGGTTGGATAGAGATCCTGGGCGCAGGCATGGTGCATCCCGAGGTGCTGCGCAGGGTAAACTATGACCCCGAGATTTACACTGGCTTCGCTTTCGGCTTGGGCCTGGAGCGTATGCTTATGCTCAAGCACGGCATCGAGGACATCCGCCTCTTTTACTCGAACGACCTGAGATTTCTGCGGCAGTTTTAGTTATGAAAGTCTCCCTCAAATGGCTTCAGGATTATGTCAACCTCGCTCTGCCTACCCAGGAGCTGGTTGAAAAGCTGACCATGTCGGGAACCGAGGTCAGCGGGATAGAAGTTGTCGGCGCTAATTGGGAGGGTATCTCTGTGGGGCAGGTGATAGCTCTGGAGAAGCATCCCAATGCTGACCGCCTCCAGCTTGCGACCATCGACCTGAAAGAGGAGCGCATAACGGTGGTCACCGGCGCTCCCAATCTGGAAGAGGGCCAGAAGGTTCCCTTCGCCCGAGTCGGCGCTCAACTCATCGACGGACATACCGGCGAACCGGCAAAGCTCAAACCCGCCGAGATCCGCGGCGTAAGGTCGGAGGGGATGGTCTGCTCAGAAAAGGAGCTCGGCATTTCCGACCGACACGAGGGGATAATGATCTTCCCCCCTGAAGCGCCTGTAGGCATATCTCTCTCACAATATCTGGGAGACACTATCCTTGACCTTAAGACCACTCCCAATCGCCCTGACTGCCTATCGCTGATCGGCATCGCCCGAGAGGTAGCAGCCTTGACCGGCCAGGCCACACATATACCCGACGTGAGCTATGCCGAGCAGGAGTCGCCTATCCAGGACTCGGTTTCGGTTGAGATCGCTGACCCTGAGCTGTGCCCCAGATACTGTGCCAGCCTGGTAACCGACGTCAAAATAGGCTCATCCCCGCAGTGGATGCAACAGAGGCTCCTGGCCTCTGGCATGCGTCCCATCAGCAATATCGTGGACATCACCAACTACGTAATGCTGGAGTATGGACAGCCCTTGCATGCCTTCGATTACAAAGAGGTCAAAGGAAAGAAAGTGATCGTGCGCCGAGCGAGGGATGACGAGTCCCTGTTCACCCTCGATGGGATAGAGAGAGACCTGGATCACGACATGCTTATTATCGCCGACGAGAAAGACCCTATCGCCCTCGCCGGTGTAATGGGGGGTGCGGATAGTGAGGTGATCGATACCACAACCTCGATCCTTCTGGAGTCAGCGAACTTCAACGGCGCCAGCATCAGGCGTACTTCCATGAGACTGAATCTGCGCAGCGAAGCTTCATCCCGCTTCGAAAAGGGCATAAGCCCTGAGCTCACGCCAATAGCACTGCGCCGCGCAACCCAACTCCTGATAGAGGTGGCAGGAGGCAAGGCAGCCAAGGGAATAGCCGATGTATACCCGGGAAAAAGGGATAAGAAGCCAATCTCGCTCACCAAGGAACGGGTTGCCCGGATTCTAGGCGTGGATATCGACACAGAGCGCATCCGGGAGATGCTGTCCTCTCTGGGATTCAACAGCGAGTTGATAGG